>CABURR010000040.1 GCA_902493985.1 uncultured Collinsella sp.
CGTACGCTCTTAAGCAGGCCCGCCTTCATGAGCGGACGAACCAGCTGCTCCAAATACTTTTGTGAAATATGCTCGCGGTCAGCGACCTCGCGAAGGGCAATCTTGCCTTCGGCATCGCCCAACGCCGCGATATAGATCATCAGTCGGAGGGCATAGCGGCCCTTAGAAGAAATGAGCATACCTGCCCTTCCATAACGCTGGGGACAAACATAACCGATGAATTTGTCCCACATCTAGAAAAGTCGAGTGGATTAGTCGGGTTTTCCCTTGACTAACGCCGAACCCATAGTAACTTTATTCCGAGAAGATTCCTAGGGTTTAGTACACCTATGAGTACACCATATACAGAGAGGGACAGCATGAGCGCAAATCCGCTGCTTTCCATCGAAGGTCTGACCGCCTCCGTGGACGAGAAGACCATCCTCCACAACGTCAACCTTAACGTCGCCGCTGGCGAGACCCACGTGCTGATGGGACCCAACGGCGCCGGCAAGTCCACCCTCGGCCACCTGGTCATGGGCGACCCCGTTTACACGGTCAACGACGGCCGCATCGTCTTTGACGGCCAGGACATCACCGAGCTCACCACCGACAAGCGCTCGCGCGCCGGCCTGTTCCTGAGCTTCCAGGCCCCGGTCGAGATCCCCGGCGTGCCACTGTCGAGCTTTTTGCGCGCCAGCATCGCCGGCCGCCCCGGCCTGGAGATGAAGGGCAAGGAATTCCGCCGTCGCGTCAAGGAGCTCGCGGCCGAGCTCAACATGGATACCGCCTACCTCAACCGCGAGCTGGGCGTAGGTTTCTCGGGCGGCGAGAAAAAGAAGGTCGAGATGCTCCAGCTCCTGCTGCTGCAGCCCAAGCTCGCCATCCTGGACGAAACCGACTCCGGCCTGGACGTCGACGCCCTGTCCACCGTCAGCCACGGCATGGACGCGTATCGCAAGAGCTGCGACGGCTCCATGCTCATCATCACGCACAACACGCGCATTTTGGAGCACCTGGATGTCGACCGCGTCCACGTTATGGTCAAGGGCCACATCGTGCGCGAGGACGACGCCTCGCTCATCCCCTGGATCGACAAGAACGGCTTTGAGACCTTCGAGCGCGAGGCCGCCGAGCAGCGCGCCCAGGCCGAGTCTGCCGCTGCCGAGCAGCAGGCGTAAAGGGGCGACGCAATGACCAAGAACCGCACCGAGGTCGCGGACATCGACCGCAGCCTCTACGACTTCACCTATGGCGAGGAGGGATTCGAGCGCCTCGACGCCGGCATCACGCCCGACATCGTGCGCGAGATCAGCGCCAAAAAGGACGAGCCGCAGTGGATGCTCGACCTGCGCCTCAAGTCCCTCGAGATCTTCAACCGCTTCCCGGATCCGACGTGGGGCCCCTCCATCGAGGGCCTGGACATGGATAACATCGTCACCTACGTCAAGCCCAACACCGACCAAAAGCACGACTGGGAGTCGGTGCCCGACGACATCAAGAACACCTTTGAGCGCCTGGGCATCCCCGAGGCCGAGCGCAGCTACCTGGCAGGCGTCGGCGCGCAGTACGACTCCGAGCTCGTCTACCACAACATGCAGGACACGGCGTCCAAGATGGGCATCGTCTACTCCGGTATTGAGGAAGCCCTGCACGATCCGCAGTGGGAACCGCTCATCCACGAGAAGTTTATGACGCTCATCCCGCCCACCGACCACAAATTTGCGGCCCTGCACGGCGCCGTATGGTCGGGCGGCTCGTTTGTCTACGTGCCCAAGGGCACCAAGCTCGATTTCCCGCTGCAGAGCTACTTCCGCCTTAACGCCAAGGGCGCCGGCCAGTTTGAGCACACGCTCATCATCGTCGAGGACGATGCCGACCTGCACTTTATCGAGGGCTGCTCCGCGCCCAAGTACAACGTGGCCAACCTCCACGCCGGCGCTGTGGAGCTCTTTGTAGGCAAGCGCGCGCACCTGCGCTACTCGACCATCGAGAACTGGTCCAAGAACATGTACAACCTCAACACCAAGCGTGCGCGCGTGGACGAGGACGGCGACATCGAGTGGATCAGCGGCTCCTTCGGCAGCCACGTGGGCTACCTCTACCCCATGAGCGTGCTCAACGGCCGCCGCGCCCGGTCGAGCTTTACCGGCATCACCTTTGCCGGCGCCGGGCAGAACCTCGACACCGGCTGCAAGGTCGTGCTCAACGCGCCCGAGACCTCGGCAACCGTCGAGACCAAGGGCATCTCCAAGAGCGGCGGCATCCAGACCTTCCGCAGCTCTATCGTGGCCACGCCGAAGGCCGAGGGCTCCAAGGCAACCGTGAGCTGCCAGTCGCTGATGCTCGACGACCAGAGCCGCTCCGACACTATTCCGGCCATGGACATCCGCGCCAAAAACGTCGACATCGGCCACGAGGCCACCATCGGCCGCATCGGCGACGACAAGGTGTTCTACCTGATGAGCCGCGGTATCTCGGAGGAAGAGGCCCGTACTATGATCGTCAACGGCTTTGCCAACCCGGTCTCCAAGGAGCTGCCGCTGGAGTACGCCGTCGAGATGAACAACCTGATCAAGCTCGAGATGGAAGGAGCGATCGGATAATGAAACAGACCACGAACACCGCTGCAACCACGCTCGAGCAGGTCAACGCGATGCCGGCTGCAACTTGGGGCTGGCTGAAGATGAATCAGACCAAGCTCGAGCTCTCTGACGAGCTTGCCGCCGCTCCCACCGGGGCTGTTGAGGTCGAGGGCTTGGACGAGCAGTTCCGCGGTTCTGCCGACGCCTTCGACACCACCATGGACGCCATGGCCGAGCGCATCCCCGAGCGCCGCGCCTCCGCGCCCGGGGATGCCGCCGATCGCGCCCGCATCACGCCCGAGACCGAGCTCGACGTGCCCGCCACCTCTGTCTACCAGGCCGGCGCCATCAAGCTGGAGGAGGAGCTCTCCCCCGCCGAGGCCTTCGAGACTGGCATGGGCGAGGCTGCCTACGCCTACTTGGCCGAGCACGCCACCAAGCGCATCGTCATCGATGTGCCCACATACAAGCACGCCATGGTTACCGTGCACGTGAGCGGTGTCGATGCCGCCGCGGCCATCGCCGCCGTCGACGTCGTCGCCCGTCCGCAGGCAACGCTCGACCTTGCCATCGCGCTGGACTCCCCCGTTGCCGGCCAAGGCGTCGTGGGCTCCGTGCTACGCGTGTGCGCCCACGAGTACGCCACCGTCAACGTAACCTGCACGCAGACGCTCGATGACAGCTGGATCGCACTCGACGACACCGGCCTGTTCCTGGACGAGGGCGCGCGCGTCAACGTGCAACACACCGTCCTGGGTGCCGGCGCCAGCGCCACCGGCCTTGCCGGCGATCTGTTGGGCGATACCGCCAAGGTCACCATCGATACTGACTACCTTGGCGCCCGCGAGCAGGTGCGCGACTTTAACTACGAGCTGCGCCACCGCGGTCGCAAGACCGAGTGCGAGATCGACGCCAACGGCGTACTGACCGGCACGTCCAAGAAGGTCTACCGCGGCACCATCGACCTCGTGCACGGCTGCAAGGGTGCCGTCGGCACCGAGCGCGAAACCGTGCTGTTGGCCAACAAGGGCGTCGACAACAAGACCGTCCCCGTCATTCTCTGCGACGAGGACGACGTTGCCGGCAACCACGGCGCCACCATCGGTCACGTCCGCGACGAGCAACTGTTCTACCTCGCCTGCCGAGGCCTTGACCAAAACGCCGCCGAGGACCTGTTCATCCGCGCCAAGCTGGAGGACGCCGCGCTTTCCGCCACCGACGAGCGCACCCGCGCCGCCGTCGTCCGCCTGGGCAACAACCTGATCGACAACTTTGAAGAGGAGCTCGCATGATCGACACCGAGCACGTTAAATGCGACACCTGTACTGCCCCCGAACCCATGGAGCTCGACGCCAGCGACGAGGCTTCGCGCGGCTGGCCCACCGTGGACATAGAGACTAATCCCTACAAGGCGCAGTTCCCGCTGTTCCAGCAGCACCCCGAGATCGCCTTCCTCGATAGTGCCGCCACCGCGCAGCGTCCTGCCTGTGTGCTCGACGCCGAGCGCGACTTCTACCAGCGCATGAACGCCAACCCTCTGCGCGGCCTGTACTCGCTGTCCGTCGAGGCCACTGAGGCTATCGCGAAGGTGCGCCAGCAGATCGCCGACCTCATCGGCGCTGCCCAGGCCAACGAGGTCGTCTTCACCCGCAACACGAGCGAGTCGCTCAACCTGGTCGCCAAGAGCTTTGCGCCCACAGTGCTCAAACCGGGCGACGAGGTCGTCATCACCATCATGGAGCACCACTCCAACCTGATTCCGTGGCAGCAGGTCTGCCGCGAGACCGGCGCCAAGCTCGTCTACCTCTACCCCACCAAGACCGGTCAGCTCACCACCGAGGAGGTTCTTGCCAAGGTTGGTCCCAAGACCAAGATTCTGGCCGTGGGTCAGGTCTCCAACGTGTTGGGAGTCGAGAACCCAGTCAAGAACCTCGGCAAGCTCGTGCACAAGTATGGCGGCTATCTGGTCGTCGACGGTGCGCAGTCGCTGCCGCACATGCCGGTCGATGTGGCCGACCTGGGCGCCGACTTCTTTGCCTTTAGCGCACACAAGGCTATGGGCCCCATGGGCATCGGCGTGCTGTGGGGCAAGATGGACCTGCTCAACGCCATGCCGCCCATGCTCACCGGCGGCGAGATGATCGACTCTGTTACCGAGCAGGACGCCGTCTGGGCGCCCGTTCCCGAGAAATTCGAGGCCGGCACACAGGACGCCGCCGGCATCTTCGCCACGGGTGCGGCACTCGACTACCTGGTCAACACGGTGGGTTACGAGAACATCCAGGCACGCGAGCAGGCACTCGTCCACTACCTGATGGGCGAGCTCATGCAGCTCGACTTTGTCCAGATCATCGGCTCCATCTATTGGGACAACCACCACGGCGTTGTGAGCTTTAACGTCCGCGGCATCCACCCGCACGACGTCGCGAGCATCATGGACATGGACGGCGTCTGCATCCGCGCCGGTCACCACTGTGCACAGCCGCTGCTCACCTGGCTGGGCGTCGAGAACCTTGCCTGCTGCCGCGCCAGCGTGGCCTTCTACAACGACAAGGCCGACATTGACAAGTTCATCGCCGGCCTGCATCACGTTTGGAGCACGTTCAATGGGTAATCTGTACACCTCCACCACATTTATGGAGCACAACTCGCACCCCGACTACAAGTACGAGATGGATGCTCCCACGCACGAGCACGACGGCATCAACCCCAGCTGCGGAGACGAGCTCACTCTGCAGCTGCGTGTCGAGAACAACGTGATCGAGGAGGCCTCCTTTACCGGCCACGGCTGCGCCATCAGCCAGGCCAGTGCCGACATCATGGCCGATCTCATCACCGGCGAGACCGTCGAGGAAGCTCGCCGCCTGGCAGAGCTCTTCCTCGCCATGATCCGCGGCGAGAAGCTCTCCGAGGAGGACCTGGAAGACCTGGACGAAGTCGCCCAGCTCCAGGACATCTCGCACATGCCCGCCCGCGTCAAATGCGCCGAGCTCGCCTGGCGCACCCTCGACGGCATGCTCGAGGGGCAAACAAACCAGTAGTTTATGCCCCGAATCCAAGGTTTTTGATTGCCGAGCCGCCCGATACGGGCGGCTCTGTTTTTACCTAATGAGCGCGAACGCACAAAGTCCGCGCGTCCGGCGCCCCGTCTGGCATTTGCCACACAGCCAGACACGAACACGGGCGTTTTCCACAGCACCAAAGGCCTGCGGCAGGACCCCGGGCCCGCCAAGCAATGCGCCAAGCCCCGTTCTGCGAAGCTCCGACTCGCTTCGCGCCTACCGCAGGCGGGTCCCATAGGGAGCGGCGTGCATTTTTGCGAGTATTCAGCACGCCAAGCTGTGTGTATACGCATCGAAAGCGTTAATCAACGTCTTTAGGCGCATATATATTGTGTTTTAGAACAAGCATCGCGGTCTGACGGGACGCAGGCACGTGCTTCGGGGGCGCAACGGCGGGGATCAATAGCTTCGGGGTCCGCATGTTGCAAGATTGCGTCGGTGCCGACAGCACCACGATGCTGAAAACTCCGTTTTTTGCACGGCGCAGACGGGGGTAGGCACGGGCAAACCCGGACTGAGCCGTTATTTTATGCAAGATGGCGATTGTTCTATGCATATTAAGAAGTGCAGTTACCTCACCAAGCTTTTGAACGCTGGTTGCGGCGTATGGACGACCCCAGCTGCGGTGAAAAGGCGACCTTACATCACGTTTCCGCCAGCCCGCATCGCCGTTCGCGCGCGGGCGCGCACGATACGAGAGACGGTACTTTTGCCAATCCCGGTATACCGCTCAATCTGGCGCACCGTAAAGCCGGCATTGTTCAATCCAACAATAACAGTATCGCGCTGCGCCGGCGGTGCAGTTTTAACCCCGTTGAGCGGAACCCCGAGACTCTTCGCCAACTTGCCGGCAAAGGCATTGCGTTCCCACTCTGTCTCTTTCATATCGCACAGCGCTGGCTTGCTGCCGTCGGGCGTCGAAAGCGAATAGGCAATAAAGCCCTCGGCAGAACCAAAAAGCTCAAGCACGCAAGAAGGATCAGAAAATCCCCTCGCGACATCAGCCGCGTCACCGTCGTAAGCGCACAAATGCTCCGCAAAGCTACTCCAGGGATAACGCTCGATTAGGCTAACGCCCACCTCCTGCGGATCGGCGTGTACGGAGCGAATAGCCTCCATCACCTGCCAATCGGTATCGAGCGAACGCCGGTCAAAACGGTTCTGGAACAGATGGCCTGTGCGCCCCGTGCGTTTATTGAACCGCCGCGCGTACGTCAAAAGCAACCGGTGCATCGCCGCGCTCATCCTGTCCTCGTAATCTGTAAGCACCAAATGCACGTGATTGCCCATAAGGCACCAAGCGATAACCGTCACACCCTCCTCGCGGCAGCACTCGCGCATCAGCTCCAAAAACTCCCACCGGTCCTCATCGCCCTCAAAGATGAGCTGCTTGCCCGTACCGCGGGCACAGACATGGTAAAAGCCGGTAACCGTTCTCCAAACGCGCTGCATGGCGCTCCCTTCGCCGGGATCTGCTTGCCATCCAATACAGCACGATTGAAGCGTGCCATCAAATCATTCACGCAAAACAATACACTCGCGCGGCCAAAGGCAGTAATCAGGCGGCGAATGGCACCGTTGCAACAGGTCAACCCCTGCAACGCTTACAAGAGCTGACCAAAAGCTTGCCAAAGACGGACCCCCTCTACGGAAGTTCGCGACCACAGAACATAGCGTTAAACCGTTTCAATTAAAACTTCCGGACTTCTCGCTACGAAAACTGAGCCGTTCGCCGAATATTCCGTGCATTTCGCGGTATTATAGGGACTGCATGTCATGTCCCTTTCGAAGGGTCGCCCGGCAATCGCCAGCCACGACCCCCAGACGGGACGCCAACACGATAGAGAGGAGAGGCATGCAGTACTCACAGGAAGTGGAGAACATGTGCCCCGTTGCCAAGGGTGCATACCACGGCCCCGCACCCATCCCCGAGGAGGGCAAGTGGGTCCAGGCTAAGGAGATTTCCGACATCTCCGGTCTTACGCACGGTGTGGGTTGGTGCGCACCTCAGCAGGGCGCCTGCAAGCTCACGCTGAACGTCAAGGACGGCATCATCGAGGAGGCCCTCGTTGAGACCATCGGCTGCTCGGGCATGACCCACTCTGCCGCCATGGCTTCCGAGATCCTTCCCGGTAAGACCATCCTCGAGGCCCTCAACACCGACCTCGTCTGCGACGCCATCAACGTTGCTATGCGCGAGATCTTCCTGCAGATCGTTTACGGCCGCAGCCAGACCGCGTTCTCCGAGGGCGGCCTGCCCGTGGGCGCCTCCCTCGACGACCTCGGTAAGGGCCTTCGCTCCCAGGTCGGCACCATGTTCGGCACCAAGGCCAAGGGCGCTCGTTACCTCGAGCTCGCCCAGGGCTACGTCACCCGCATGGCTCTCAATGACAAGAACGAGATCATCGCATTCGAGTTCCTGAACCTCGGCAAGTTCACCGACGCCGTCAAGGCCGGCAAGACCCCCGAGGAGGCCATCGCTGGCGCTATGGGCCACTATGGTCAGTGGGAGAACGCTGCCAAGTACATCGACCCGCGCACCGACGAGGAGACTCACTCCGTCGCCAGCGTGTTCCCGGTTCACGAGTAGAAAGGGAGGGAAATAACTATGACTGTTACGTTCGAAGGTTACGAGCGCCGCGCTGACAAGATCAACAAGTGCCTCGCCGACAACGGCATCGCCTCCCTCGAGGAAGCTCTGCAGATCTGCACCGACAAGGGCTTCAACCCGCGTGAGATCGTCAACAACACCCAGTCCATCGCCTTCCAGAACGCTGAGTGGGCCTACACCCTCGGCTGCGCTCTCGCCGTCAAGCGCGAGGCCAAGACCGCTTCTGAGGCTGCTGCCATCATCGGCGAGGGCATCCAGGCCTTCACCGTTCCCGGCTCCGTCGCCGAGGACCGCAAGGTTGGTCTGGGCCACGGCAACCTGGGCGCTATGCTGCTCTCCGACGACACCGAGTGCTTCGCCTTCCTGGCCGGCCACGAGTCCTTCGCTGCCGCTGAGGGCGCTATCGGCCTGGCTCTGAACGCCAACAAGGCTCGCAAGAAGCCGCTGCGCGTTATCCTCAACGGTCTGGGCAAGGACGCCGCTCAGATCATCGCCCGCATCAACGGCTTCACCTACGTGAAGACCCAGTTCGACTACTACACGGGCGAGCTCAAGGTCGTCGAGACCATCCCCTACTCCGATGGTCCCCGCGCTGCCGTTAACTGCTACGGCTCCGACGACGTCCGCGAGGGCGTTGCCATCATGTGGCACGAGAACGTCGACATCTCGATCACCGGTAACTCCACCAACCCCACGCGCTTCCAGCACCCCGTCGCTGGCACCTACAAGAAGGAGCGCCTCGAGGCTGGCAAGAAGTACTTCTCCGTCGCTTCTGGTGGCGGCACTGGCCGTACCCTGCACCCGGACAACATGGGCGCCGGCCCTGCCTCTTACGGCATGACCGACACCATGGGCCGTATGCACTCCGACGCCCAGTTCGCCGGTTCTTCCTCCGTGCCTGCGCACGTTGACATGATGGGTCTCATCGGCATGGGCAACAACCCCATGGTCGGTGCCACCGTCGCCTGCGCTGTCGCCGTCGAGGAGGCCCTCAAGGCCTAATCTCGCCCGCGCGATGCTCATATAGTTGAGCTTTGGAGCCGCTACCTTTCGAGGTAGCGGCTCTTTTTGTTTGCGCTGTCGCAGGGTAGCTAATGTCGATATATCAGCTGGGGCGAAATACGAGATGTGAAGAGATGGAGCGCCAGAGCGTCCATGACGCCCACCTGCCATATTTGCCCTTTACCGATTTGCCGAGTCTTTGCGGCCTCATTGCCGATCACCCGTGCGACAATGCGCCGGACGAGAAAGGAATCCGATGGAATCGACTGATGTACTGGTAATTGGATCTGGCATTGCGGGCCTTTGTGCCGCCATCGAAGCGGCACGCACTGGCGCAACCGTCGCTGTGGCAAGCGCCGGCAAGACCATGAGTGGATCGAGCTTCTTCCCGGGTACCTGGGGCCTAGGGCTTATCGGACCCGTTAACGAAGACGACGAACAAGACCTCATCGACACCATCCAGACCGTCGGCGGCGGTGTCGCCGACCCCGAGCTTGTCCAGACGTTTGTCCACGGCATTCCCCAGGCAATTGAATGGCTCGAGCAAGACCTGGGCGTTGAGCTCAAGCGTCCGCAAAACGCTGAGAGCGCTCAGCAAAAGCAGTTTATCCCCTGCTTTGACCACAAAACGCGCATGTGGCGCGGCCTCACCCGCAAGCCCCTTGAGGACGCTCTGACAGCCCGGATCGAGTCGCTCGGCATTCGCCTGCTCCCCCGCCATGAGCTTATCGACCTTGTTGAGGACACGAAAGGCAGAATCACCGGAACCGTGCTCTACAACCTCACCGAAGATCGAATCGTGCCCTTTGCTACCAAAGCCACGATCATCGCAGCCGGTGGCACGGGTGGCCTGTTCGAGCGAAGCCTCACTTCCGCCGACGTGCTCAGCTCATCACAGGCCATCGCACTGGCGCACGGCGCATCGCTTACTAATATAGAGTTCATGCAGATGATGCCCGGCTTCATCGAGCCCAAGCGCAACCTTGTCTTTAACGAGAAGACCTGGCGCTACGTACATGTAGACCAGCCGGTAGATATTGCCGACGACAAGCTGGACGACCTGCTCGAGCAGCGCTCTGGATATGGTCCCTTCACGTCACGCTTGACCTCCCGCGCTATCGATCTCGTCATCGATCAGGCAGGTGCCGAAGGCCTGGCACTCCACTACGACTTCCCCCGCGAGGATGTCCCAGAGTTTGTGCAGACCTTTGCCACCTGGCTGCAAGACGAGCACGGCATCGCCCCGACTGACGAGATGCGCGTTGCGATGTATGCCCACGCCGCTAACGGCGGCATCAAGATCGATAAGACCGCGCACACGGGCGTTGAGGGCCTCTACGCTTGCGGCGAGGCGACAGGCGGCATGCACGGCGCCGACCGCATTGGTGGCTTGTCAAGCGCCAACGGCATCGTATTCGGACGTATCGCGGGCGCATCGGCAGCCCTTGCAGCGCAGAAAGAGCCTGAGACAGCCCTGAAGGCGGATATCGTCCTCCCCCACTACGGCATTGCCACAACAGATGCCGAACGCCTGACACACGGCCTTAGGCACACGATGAGCACCTATTGCATGATCAACAGGACCGAAACAGGCCTATCCGAGGCACTACACGAGCTTGAGGGCTTGAAGACAGAGGCAACGACCTTGAGCACACAGAAAGCCCAGGACAGCGAAGTCGCAGCCCTCGCCCGCCTGCAATCGCAGATTCAACTAGCACAGGAAATGGTCAAAGCCATGCGCAAGCGAACTGAAAGCTTAGGTTCGCACTATCGAGCAGACTAAATCGATTCTCACTTTGAGTTTGATCACAACTTCTCAACATGCATCGAGTCCCGTAAGCAAGATTCCCCTAAGGAGAACGCGCCTACGGGGCTTTAGCCGTGTTTCCCTAAGGGAATCACGGTGCAGATTACTCAGCTCCGCGCCCTTTCGGGTTCGACCCCATGCGAGGTCAACAAAAAAGCGACCAGCCTGAGCCAGTCGCTTTAACAATCTTTGGGTGGGCCGTCAGGGGGTCAGCCTGCTGCGCAGGCGGCCGCTTCGGCGCTTTGCGCCTTGCGCGCTGCGCTGGTAAATGCTCACGCATTTCCTCAGCTCCGCGTCCCGACGGGTTCGACCCCATGCGTGGTCAACAAAAAAGCGACCAGCCTGAGCCAGTCGCTTTAACAATCTTTGGGTGGGCCGTCAGGGGGTCGAACCCTGGACCTTGGGATTAAGAGTCCCCTGCTCTACCAACTGAGCTAACGACCCAAAGCTAAAGTCCGTTGTGGCGGACTTTAGAGGAGATATCGTGTGGTGGGCCGTCAGGGGTTCGAACCCTGGACCTTGGGATTAAGAGTCCCCTGCTCTACCAACTGAGCTAACGACCCGATATCAACACGAAGCAAGAACTGGGGTGGGTAAAGGGACTCGAACCCTCGACCTACGGGACCACAACCCGTCGCTCTAGCCAACTGAGCTACACCCACCGTGTCCTGTGCGCTTCGCGCTCGACTATTATTGCAAGGAACGCCACGCGATGCAAGCCCCAATTTTCAAGAATTTTGAAAAGAGTTTTTCGAGCGCGTTTCGAGCAATTCCCACCGGTTCCATAGGAGTAAACTTGCCCCACTGCAAATCCTCGAAAGGACCGGCATGAAAGAACTCTCCAACCGCACGGCAACATTTACCGATTCGGTCATCCGCCGCATGACACGCATCTCCAATAAGTACGATGCCGTCAATCTCTCGCAGGGCTTCCCCGACTTCGATCCTCCGGCGCAGCTGCTCAACAGCCTGAGCACCATCGCCGCCGACCCCAAGCCGCTCTACCACCAGTACTCCATTACCTGGGGCTCCCAGGCCATGCGCGAGGCGCTCGCCGCCAAACAGGAGCACTTTATGGGCATGCCGATCGACCCCAACCAGAATATCGTGGTCACCTGCGGCTCCACCGAGGCCATGATGGCCGCCATGATGACGGTTACGAACCCCGGAGACAAGGTCGTCATCTTCTCGCCGTTCTACGAGAACTACGGCGCTGACACCATTCTCTCGGGTGCCGAGCCCATCTATGTGCCGCTCAACCCGCCCACATTCGACTTTGACCGCGAGGCGCTCGAGGCTGCCTTCCGCGACAACGACCCCAAGGCCATCGTCCTGTGCAACCCTTCCAACCCCTGCGGCAAGGTCTTTACGCGCGAAGAGCTCACCTTTATCGCCGACCTGTGCAAAAAGTACGACGCGTACTGCATCACCGACGAAGTCTACGAGCACATCGTCTACGCGCCCCATGAGCACGTCTACATGGCCACGCTGCCCGGCATGTTCGAGCGAACCATCAGCTGCAGCTCGCTGTCTAAGACGTACTCCATCACCGGCTGGCGTCTGGGCTACACCATCGCCCCGGCCCAGATCACCGAGCGCATCAAGAAGGTCCACGACTTTCTCACCGTGGGTGCCGCCGCTCCCCTGCAGGAAGCCGTTGTCACCGCCCTCAACTTCGACGACAGCTATTACGATGAGGTCCTCGACCTCTACACCGCCAAACGCGACCTGTTCTGCCAGGGGCTCGATAGCATCGGTCTTGAGCATAACGTGCCGCAGGGCGCCTACTACGTCATGATGGACATCTCTGAGTTTGGCTATGACAGCGACCTCGAATTCTGCGAGGACCTCGCATCCAAGGTGGGCGTGGGCGCCGTGCCCGGCTCGAGCTTCTTCCGCGAGCCCGTCAACCATCTGATTCGTTTCCACTTTGCCAAGCGGGACGAGACGCTTAACGCGGCACTGGAGAACCTCAAGTCGCTACGTGATAAAATCAAGCCGCGCGGGTAAGGACGGCCCGGCAACTAAAGCAACCAAAGAAGCCCCGCACCGCCCGCCACGTTGCGAGGCTTCTTTTTATAGCGCTTTCTTAAATGGTTTAGAGTCCTATACTTTAGTCACGGAGCAACTCGTCCCAGAGAGAGGAATACTATGGCAGAACAGCAGCTTATCGGAGCGCTCGAGGCCGGCGGCACCAAGATGGTCTGCGCCACGGGCTATGCAGACGGTACGGTCCTGGAGCGTGAGCAGATCGCGACCACGACCCCGCAGGAGACCGTTGAGGCCGTCAATGCATGGTTTGCCGACAAGGGCATCGCCGCGCTGGGCATCGGCGCCTTTGGCCCCACCGCAGTCAACCCTGCCTCGCCCCAATACGGCAAGATCCTGGAGACGCCCAAAACGGCATGGCGCTACTTTGACCTGCTGGGCACTATCCAAAACGAGCTCAATATCCCCTGCGGCTACGACACCGACGTCAACGTCGCCTGCCTGGGCGAGGTCACCTTTGGTTGCGCCCAGGGCCTCACTGACGTTGTGTATCTGACCATCGGCACCGGCGTGGGCGCCGGCGTGCTCTCGGGCGGTAAGCTCGTACACGGCATGATGCATCCCGAGGCCGGCCACATCCTGGTCACGCGCGACCCGCGCGACAC
This sequence comes from uncultured Collinsella sp., assembly GCA_902493985.1. Taxonomy (GTDB): domain Bacteria; phylum Actinomycetota; class Coriobacteriia; order Coriobacteriales; family Coriobacteriaceae; genus Collinsella. The sequence continues at coordinate 13,701 of CABURR010000040.1, forward strand.
CATTGGCGAGCACAGCGCCTGCCCCTTCCACGACAACTGCCTCGAGGGCCTCATCGCCGGCCCCGGCGTTAAAAAGCGCTGGGATGGCAAGAGCGCCGGAGACATGGCCGATGACCCGGAGGCCATGGACCTGCTCGCAGGCTATCTGGCACAGGCGCTCATGACCTACACGCTGTGCTACGCGCCGCAAAAGATCATCATCGGTGGCGGCGTGGCCGACCACACCCCCATCGTGCCGCTCGCGCGCAAGAAGTGCGCCGAGATGCTCAACGGTTATATCGTCACGCCCGAGGTCAACGACATCGATACCTATATTGTCAACACCAGCCTTGAGGGCAAGCAGGGCATCATGGGCTGCCTGGCCCTGGGCGCGCAGGCGCTTCAGTAACAGACGCACCCACAGGGCGTGGCGCGCCCGGCAAATCCAACCTACGGAACGACGCCACCACGCCCTATATAAGCCCTCTAATAAAAAAGGCCGCCTAGCACCAAGCATACGTCCTAGGCGGCCTTTTTGGCACATATGAGCGATCGTAGTAGATATCGGAGCACAACACCCGTTGCCGCTCCACAGCAGTCGATCATCACATCGGTGATCATGCCGGCGCGTCCCGGCACAAAGAGCTGAATCGTCTCGTCGATCGAAGGAATCAGCAGCAGGAACACCGCCGTGGGCAGCAGCACGTCAAAGGTGCGCCGGCCCTCAAAATCAAAGGCGTGCGTTGCCAAGATGCCGAGCACCATATACTCGGTAAAATGCGCGCACTTGCGAACAACAAAGTTGGTCACCCATTCATATGGAAGTCCCACGCCGTGCAGGAAACCGCGGATAGCTTCCATGACCGTTAGGCTCAGCGAGCCCGACCCCGAGCCGGGAACCAGCGAATTGCCCCAGATCAAGAGCGCCATCAGGCAGGTCGCGACCGCCCATTTTCGATTGATCTTAACCATGCAGAAGTTATGCCTCCGCGCGGAGCGGCGCGAAGCTGGCGGTACCGCCCTCGATAACGCTCAGGTAGGCACGGCCCGTACGCTTGGCGGTAGAGGACTGCAGGCGCTCGATCTCTTCCTCGAGGATCTGATTGACGCGCTCGTGACGACGGTTTTCCATAATGCCGGCGGCAATAGCCTCGGCCCGCTCGATGCTCTCGCGCGAGATACGGGCAGTATCCTCGGGGAACACAGCGCTGTGACGGCCGACATAGGCGGGGGCAGCAGGCTGAGGGGCAGCGACGGGAGCGGGGGCTGCAACAGGAGCAGGCTCGTCAATCTCATCCAGAATCGCGGTGGCGGCGGCCCACATGTCCTCGTGGCCCGAGTAATCAGCCATGGGGACATCAACCTCGAGTGAGGCATCAGGAAGGTCGCCGGTGTCGATGCGATCTTGGGCATCAATCGATGCGGTGATGGCTGCAGGCTCATCGAGGTCATCGAAATCGATATCCGCGGCACCGGAGATGATAGGCATGCTGGCGAGGTTTACATTGTACGGCGCAGCCTCAGCCGCCTGCTGCTGGGCAGGAGCGCCCCACAGCGAGCTTTCGGCGGCACGGCGGGCGGCAACGGCCTCCTCGTCCGCGGCCATGGCTTCATCAACGTACGAATTGTCGGCAGAAGCGTTCGCGTCCGCCGAGGTAGCGCTGTAGGCGTTATTGGCTGCCGCGTTGGCGACGAGTGCCACGAAAGCCGCCGTGCTGCCCGCAGGGGCGGCCTGGGAGCCAGACACGGCGCGTGCCGCGGCGGCGATGTCGTCGCGATTGAAGGAGCCGGTCTGCCCGCCGTTGGTGAGCTCGTCGATGGCGACTTGATAGACGTCGCGCGAGTGTGCAGGGTCGCAGCTCACCGGCGAATCGTCGTCAAGCATACTGTCGATCATGGACCAAGCCTCGTCCTCGTCCATAGCATCTGCGGCTCGAGCGATGGTAGGGACACCATCATCGGCATGACGGCGCTGGAACGCACCAGTCAGGCCGGAAAGGAATGCCGAGGTAGACTGCTCCGCCTGAGCCTGAGAATCAGAAGCCGCAGCGTAAGGAGTCGCATCCTGCTGCTGAGCTGAAATCGAGGCGGTCTTGAACTCGCTTTGATGCTGATTGAGATTGGCGGCACCGCCCATGGCATCGGGCTGGAACAGACGCTCTTCACGCTGCGCACGATACTCGGAGATACCCAGCGAGGCGGCATAGATGCCCACGCCCGCCACCGCGCCCACGGCGAAGGGAACCGCACCCGCCACGACCGTCTCGTTCACAGACGAAAACGGCAGTGTCGCGGCATACATAACCACGGGAGCGGCAAGGCCGATCCCGCACGAAAGTCCGGCAAGGACTGCTCGTTGTGTTGCATCAGAAGAAGCCATGAGCTCTCCCCATCTTCCAGCACCCAAATCGCATCATTCAGTTGGCTGCGCGAGAGAAGATGAAGCGGGGCTATGCCCCAAAGCAACGGTATATGGTTCGTTTCATCTGCGTTATCCGTCGCGAAGCTTAAAAGCTATTATGCGAAACCGCCCTGTCGATTGCAAGCGACGATGTCGGATTGAAACGGGAAACCTGCTGCTTGCCAGTCTTATGGTCAAAAATAAGCGCGGAGCGGCGATATAGAAAAGGGCCGAGGCTCAAAGCCCCGACCCTTTATTGCATTGATGACTATCGCTGCGTGTGGATGACAACCTAGAACGTCTGCTCGTAGTCGCTGTGCTTTTTGGCCGAACGCACCAGGAACTCCTGGTTGGTGTTGGTGCCCTTAAGACCCTTGATAAACGACGCAGCTGCGCGCTCGGTGTTGTTCATGCCGGCAAGAATGCGACGCAGGCCAAAGACAAACGGACGCATCTGCTCGTCAACCAACAGGTCCTCGTTACGCGTACCGGAGGCAACGGGGTCGATAGCCGGGAAGATGCGGCGGTCAGCCAGGTCGCGGTCGAGCTTGAGCTCCATGTTGCCGGTGCCCTTGAACTCCTCAAAGATGACTTCGTCCATCTTGGAACCGGTGTCGATGAGGGCAGAGGCCAGGATGGTGAGCGAGCCACCGTTCTCGATATTGCGGGCTGCGCCCAGGAAGCGCTTGGGCGGATACAGTGCCGCCGAATCGACGCCGCCTGAAAGGATGCGGCCTGAGGCGGGCGCCGCCAAGTTGTAGGCGCGGGCAAGACGCGTGATGGAGTCGAGCACCACCACGACATCGCCGCCCAGCTCCACGATGCGCTTGGCGCGCTCGATGACGAGCTCTGCCACACGAGTGTGGTTGTCGGCGGGCATATCGAAGGTCGACGCCACAACCTCGCCCTTGATGGAACGCTGCATATCGGTAACCTCTTCGGGGCGCTCGTCGACGAGCAGGCAGATGAGGTGCACCTCGGGGTTGTTAATCGAGATAGACTGGCAGATCTTCTTGAGGATTGTGGTCTTGCCGGCCTTGGGCGGGGACACGATCAAGCCACGCTGACCCTTGCCGATCGGCGACACGATGTCGATGGCGCGACCGGTAATGGAGTCCTTGCCATGCTCCATGCGCAGCGGCTCGTTGGGATAGACCGGGGTGAGGTCACCGAACTTGGGGCGGTTGCGAATCTGCTCGGGGTCTAGACCGTTGACGGTCGTGATTTTGGCGAGGCCGGCGCGCTTGTCGCCGCCGCGCGAAGGACGAAGCGAGCCCTCGATGACGTCGCCCGTGCGCAGACGCGCGGAGCGGATGAGGTAGGCGGGCACGAAGGCGTCGTCGTTGGACTTCATGTAGCCATGGGCATGGATGATACCGGAGCTGTCCGGACGAATCTGCAGGATGCCCTTGATGTCGCGGAAGCCCTCGGCCTTCGCGGCGGTGACGTAGATCTCCTCGACGAGCTCGGCTTTCTTCTTGCCGGTCGTCTCAATCTCGAACTCCTTGGCCTTCTCGCGCAGCTCGGCGACCTTCATGGCCGCGAGCTCCTCGCGCGAAAGCGTAGGCTCGGTGGGAGCGGCATTACGCTCCTTGTTGCGCTGCTTGCGATCGCGCTGGCGGTTGCGGCGGTCGTTGTTGCGCTCGTTGCGTTCCTCGTTGCGCTTGTGCTGGCGACGGTTGGAACGAGTGCCGTCTTCGGCCTCGGCGGGCGCGGCAGCATCGGTTGCGGCGGCGTCGGCATTGACCGCAGCGGCTTCATTGGCCTCGGCGCCAGAATCGACCTGCACTTCGACATCAGCCTGATGCTCGGACGCCTTGGCCTTAGCGGACTTCTTACGACCGCGCTTGGGCTTCTCGGACGCAGGCTGTTCGACATCTTGGGGCTCGGCGGCATCAGTCGATGCATCGGCGGTCGTCTCATCGGAATCCTCGGACGCACCCTTCTTGGCAGCCTTAGCCTTGGACGTGCGCTTAACAGCAGTGCGACGGCTGCGACCGGGGCGGACGTCGGCGGGCTCGGCATCGGCAGGAGCGGCCTCGGAAGTCGCAGCATCCTGAACGGGTGCATCGGCAGCGGTTGCAGACTCGGCGGTCGCCGCAGCATCCCGAGCAGCTGCAGCTGCGGCTGCGGCCTTCTCTGCCTCGACGAAGGCCTTGGGCTTGCGACCGCGACGGTGCGGGCGCAAAGCCGGATCGACAACGGGAACTTCGCTGGCCTCGACAGGCGCAGCGGACTCAGCAGGCGATGCGCCCTCCCCTGCCGCGGAACGAACCGAAGCCTCGGTGAGCTCGAGGGTTACCTGATCGGCAACCTGCTCGGCCTTGGCAGCCGTGCGACGGCGTGTGCGCGGTGCCGGCTTCTCGGTCGGCTGGTCGGCGGCAGGTGTCTCGGGCGCAGACGGAGCTGCAAGCTCGGTCAGAGCCGCGGCCTCGCGCTCGGCAGCACGACGGCGGGCGCGCACCACCTGAGCCTCGCTAATCTGCGCCAACGCACGTGCCTGCGCGACCTCATCGGAAATCGACGCCGAGGAGTCAGCTGCAACGGTGCGCTTGACGCGCGTCGTGCGCGTGGTACGGCGCTTGGGCTTGGTGACCTCCTCGCCGTCAGCAGCAGACTTGGCCGTGCGGCGCGTACGCTTGGGCTTTGCCGGAGCAGCCTCCTCACCAGTTGCAGGCACGGCCTTCTCAGCCGCTGAAGGCGTAGGCGTCGAAGCAGCCTTAGGCGTCTCAGGAGCCGAGGCTTGCGCGGGCGCCGCGACCTGGTCCAACGCAACCGGTGCAGCGGGAGCGGCTTGCGTCGTCGTTATTTCGTTTTCTTGCTGTTGATCAGACACAGTGTTTGCTCAACTTTCTTTTCAAGCCCTGTGATCACATGCTCCCTGCATAAACCTTCAGGGCGGCTAAACAGTCTAGCTCCGTCAAATACCGACGGACATCATTGATCTGTATCGAGATATTTGCGTCATATACGCAGCGTTAGTGTAACACAACCGCAACCACCTGCAACTTAGTCATTGAGGACGTTCTTAAACGACTAGTCAAAAGGGACAATCTTTGGTTTAACACCCACAAATCTGACTGCCTCCGCCAAAACTGTGGCGGTTTACTACGATGAATCGCTCAACCGCGATCACTCCGAAACTTGTTGAACTAAAACCGCAGGTAGATGCCTTGCACTTTTTTGCGAAAAGCCGGCGTAGTTGGAATTTCTCATTTCATCGTAGTAAACCGGCATAGTTTCGTATTTCCAGCAGTTCCAAATTCGTCAATACGTCGGCGTTTGAAAAAAGCCCGACCTCCGTGTGAACTGAACTGCCTCCCATTTCTTGGACATGAGAAATGGGAGGCTTTTGGAGTGGGAAGGATAAACTGGACTTTCTTTTAAGGATCCTCAAGCGTATTGCCGCTCGTATTCCACTGGAGACATGTAGCCCAGGGTGGAATGCATGCGCACCCTATTGTAATAGAG
>CABURR010000041.1 GCA_902493985.1 uncultured Collinsella sp.
ATCCTGCTGTGCCTGGCCCAGCCCGTGCAGTACGCGATCATGTTTGCGGTCGCCGCGCTGGTTTCCTTTGCCGTCTCGTTTGTCCTGTACAAGGACGAGCCCAAGGCTTCCGAGCAGGCCTAAGAGCTTTTGATTAAGGGAATGCCCGCGGGCTGTATGCTCGCGGGTGTTCCCCGCATCTGGTGCCGATCTCTGGTGCTTTGTTACTTTCGATCCGTTAGGACTTTGATATGTCTAATGCACTTGGTCGCGACCTTGCAAAGCTGGTTGCCGCTGTTGACGCTGCCGCCTCTGAGTGCGGTCATGGCGCGTATGGCCAGCATTTCCACATTATGCCGCCGGCGGGTTGGCTCAATGACCCCAACGGTCTTTGCCAGGCAGATGGCGTGTTCCATGCCTATTTTCAGTATGCGCCGTTTGATGTCGAGGGCGGCGTTAAGGCCTGGGGTCATGCGACGAGCCGCGACCTTATGACGTGGGACTATGTTGGCGCCCCGCTGTTGCCCGACGAGCCGTTCGATTGCCATGGCGTGTATTCGGGCTCCGCGCTTGTCGAGGACGGTCGCATTCGCGTGCTGTACACAGGCAACGTTAAGCTTTCCGATGCAGATGGCACATACGACTACGTCAATACCGGCCGTCGTGCCGATACCGTCTATGTTGAGAGCGTTGATGGCCTTGCCGGTCGGGAGTTCAGCCAAAAGCGCGTGGTGCTGGCGTCCGAGGATTATCCCGAGGATTTGACCTGCCACGTGCGCGACCCCAAGGTGTGGCGTGACGCGGACGGGCGTTATCACATGGTGCTGGGCGCGCGTCGTCGAGTTGACGGGCCGCACGTCGAGAGCCGTTTTTGCGCCATGCATGGCGAGGGCGCCGGTCGCGATGTTGGCGAGATCTTGGTGTATGGCTCGGCTGACATGCTTAGTTGGGAGCTCGAGACCCGCGTGTGTGCGCCCGAGCGCTTTGGGTTTATGTGGGAATGCCCCGGCTATATCGAGCTCGGTGCGAATGGCGATACCGCTGCATTTTTGTCATTCTCGCCTCAGGGCCTTGAGGGCGGTCGTTGGAACCGCGGCAATGTGTATGCCGCTGGCTACATGCCTGTAACGGGCGACATCACTGGTGGTGACGGTGCCTATGAGCTGGGGGAGTTCCGTCTGTGGGACGCCGGTTTTGACTTCTATGCTCCGCAGGAGTTTACGTCCGAGGATGGTCGCCACATTCTAATCGGCTGGATGGGCATGCCCGATGAGCCGACCTATGGCAACGCACCCACCGTGGTGTGCGGCTGGCAGCACTGCATGACGGTGCCGCGTGAGCTTACAGCCGGTGCCGGCGGCGTGGTACTGCAGCAGCCGGTGCGCGAGATCGAGCACCATTATGCCTCGGTGCGTGTGGGGGCGGGCTCGTTGGAGGTTGCCGACGATACCTGCTTTGACGTTGTTGTCGACGGTGTCGACGGCGCGTTTACCGCGACCGTTGATGGCGAGCTGAAGCTGGCGTTTGTGCCCGCCGAGGGCGAACTGCCCTCGCGTTTTGAGATGCGATTTACCGATGAGGGTCGCGATTCTGCCGGCTGCGGTCGTACCGTGCGCTGGGAGCCCGTCGACGAGGTGCGCAACGTGCGCATTGTTGGCGATGTCTCGTCGGTCGAGGTGTTTGTGAATGATGGCGCGCTCGTGTTCTCGACGCGCATCTATCCCGAGGCCTATGGCGTGACCGTTGACGCTCCGGGCGCGAGCGTGACCTATCACACGCTCAACATCTAGGCGATTCGTCGCATATCGGCGCTATACTGCAGCCGTTGCCCACGATGCGGGAAACATCCGCATCGTGGGTTTTTGTTAATGAAGGGAGGTTGCCGTATGGGCGTGCAGCAGCTAGAAGAGGCCTGGGCTTTGAGGAACGGCGCGCGTGAGGCGCGGTTGCTTGTGGCCTCGCATGTGCCAGCAGCGCTGTCGCAGCTGGGGATTGTGCGTCCCGGTGACCGCCTGGTGGTCTTTGCGGACGACTTTGCCGATGCGTTTGCGAGCGGATTTGACGGCTGCGATGTTGTGATGGTGGGGGAGCCGTCTGTCGAGGCGTTTGCTGCGGCGTCCGGTGGCTTTGCCGGCTCGTTTGACGCTGAGGGTCCGCACCTGTGGTGGTTCGTCAACTCCATCGGCGGGTTTGGTCTGCGTGTGACTGATCTTCGTGCGCTGGGTCGGGCGGCGCGTGAGGCCCATGCGCTGCTGGTTGTGGACAACACCGTGGCGTCAGCTTTTGGCTGCGATTCGCTGCGGCTGGGTGCTGCGCTGTCGCTCGAGGCGCTCGATCGCGTATGCGCCGGTGATGCTCCGCGCAAGTTGGTTGCCGTATCGGTCGCGCGCTCGCAGCTCAAGCGCCATCGTGTGGATGCCGCGGCCGAGTGCGCGCATGCCCTGCTTGAGGGCTGTGGCTTGGCCAAGTTTGAATTGACTGCTGACGAGGCCGGTGTGCTGGAGCGGGGACTGGACTCGCTCGACGTCCGTATGCAGGCGCATTTCGACCGCGCCCGTGCGCTGGCCGAGTATCTGGCCGCCAACGAGCTGGTGCGCAACGTGCGCTATCCCGGGCTGAGCTCGCATCCCGACCATGCGGTTGCAACGGGAATCCTCGAGCACGGCTTTGGCCCGGCAGTTGAATTTGACCTTATCGAGCGTAGCGCGGGAGAGCTGTTCGATGCTTTGCCGGGGGAGTTTCGTACATCGCCCGCCGGCGGCGCAACGACGCGCCTTTCGGCCCCACGCGGCAAGCAGGGGAGCACCGTCTGCCTCTTCGCCGGTACCGACGACCCCTTGATCGTGGCCGCCACCCTAGACAACGCCCTCCGCAAATAGCTAAATCATCCTCGACTCCATAAGTTGCGGTGAAATATGGATTGATTTACGGCTTTAACCGCATAAACAGTCCCTATTTCACCGCAACTTATGAGAAGGGGTTGTGTGGCTATAAGGCCCCGTCCCAAATGGGCTACTCTTTGATGCTGGCGATGAGATCGTTGGCTTTGGTGGCGATGACGTTGTTGATGTCGGCCTGCAGCTCCTCGTAGACCGCTATGGCTCGCTCTCCGGCGGGGGTGAGGGTGGATCCGCGGGCGCCGTCGCGCTCGATGAGCTTGCAGCCCAGCTGGCCTTCGGCTTCGTTCACGATGCGCCAGGCCTTGGAATACGCCATGCCCATGCCCTTGGCGGCGCGGTTGAGCGAGTGCTCGCGGGAAATACCTTGCAGCAGTAAGACGCAGCCGTGGCCGAACACGCCCGGCAGATCCTTGTCGCACGCTTGAATGACCAACTTTGCCGTCGTCTTGTACTCCATGTGCTCCACGTCTCCCCGCTAAAGTGTTTGCTGGGCAAACGCAAAGCCTGCGTCAAACCCTCGTGTGCTCTTCTTAAATCATGCATTGTAGCAGTCAAAGTGCGTTAAGATACTTCCCCAGTATTGGGCGCCCAAGGTTGGGCTGGGTCCTACGAGGCCTGCAGCCGACCGGTCGCATGGAAAAAGGAGAAACATGGCTACGTTCTTTCCCGGTGAGTCCCACACGTTTTCGGAGTATCTGCTGGTCCCTGGTTACTCGTCCTCGCAGTGCATCCCCAACAACGTCTCTCTTAAGACGCCGCTAACCCGCTTTAAGCGCGGTGAGAAGCCGGCAATCACCCTGAACATCCCCATGGTTTCCGCCATTATGCAGTCCGTCTCGGGCGTCGACATGGGTGTCGCGCTCGCTACCGAGGGCGGCCTGTCCTTCATTTACGGTTCCCAGAGCGCCGAGTCCGAGGCCGCTATGGTCAAGGCCGTCAAGGATCACAAGGCCGGCTTCGTTCAGTCCGATTCCACGCTGACCCCCGATATGACCATGGAACAGGTCATCGAGCTCAAGGAGAAGACCGGTCACTCCACCATGCCGGTTACCGACGACGGCACTCCCAAGGGCAAGCTCCTGGGCATCGTCACCAGCCGTGACTATCGTCCCAGCCGCGATGACCACCAGACGAAGGTCTCCGAGTTCATGACCCCGCGTGAGCAGCTCATCGTGGGCGACAAGAACATCAGCCTCAAGGTTGCTAACGACGTCATCTGGGACAATAAGCTCAACGCCCTGCCCATCGTCGACGACTACGATCACCTCATGGGCATCGTCTTCCGCAAGGACTACGACAGCCACAAGACCAACCCCAACGAGCTGCTCGACGGCGACAAGCGCTACATGGTTGGTGCCGGTATCAACACCCGCGACTATGCCGAGCGCGTGCCGCTGCTCATCGAGGCCGGTGCCGATGTCCTGTGCATCGACTCTTCCGAGGGCTTCAGCGAGTGGCAGAAGCGCACCATCGAGTGGATCCGCGCCAACTACGGCGAGGACGTCAAGGTCGGTGCCGGTAACGTCGTCGACGCCGAAGGCTTCCGCTTCCTGGCCGACTGCGGTGCCGACTTCATCAAGGTCGGTATCGGCGGCGGTTCCATCTGCATCACCCGCGAGACCAAGGGCATCGGCCGTGGCCAGGCCACTGCGCTGATCGACGTCTGCCGCGCCCGTGACGAGTACTACGAGGAGACCGGCGTCTACGTGCCCGTGTGCTCCGACGGCGGTATCGTCTACGACTACCACATGACGCTCGCCCTTGCCATGGGTGCCGACTTTATGATGCTGGGTCGCTACTTCGCGCGCTTCGACGAGAGCCCGACCGAGCGCGTCAACGTTAACGGTCAGTACATGAAGGAGTACTGGGGCGAGGGTTCTGCGCGTGCCCGCAACTGGCAGCGCTACGACCTGGGCGGCGCCGCGAAGCTCAGCTTCGTCGAGGGCGTCGACTCCTACGTTCCCTACGCCGGCTCCCTCAAGGACGGCGTGGGCGGCACGCTCTACAAGGTCAAGTCCACGATGTGCAACTGTGGTGCCCTCTCGATTCCCGAGCTCCAGGAAAAGGCACGCCTAACGCTGGTCAGCTCTACCTCCATCGTCGAAGGCGGCGCCCACGACGTTGTCGTGAAGGATTCTCAGCAGAGCGTTTCCTATCGATAAGGTAAGAGCTGCATATCAAAGGTTGATTCTCAGCCACGTTATTTAGATAAAGCGAGATGCCCGCAAGTCGCAGGCATCTCGCTTGTCGTATTTGCTATTATCATGCGAGTCAACCTTAGAGTCGGGCGGCTTGGCTTTGTTCGCTACAAGTTCCGCACGCAAAGAAGAGCACTTAATGTGCTCTTCGTCTTGCGCAGGACTGTCCGCAGTAGCGAATAAAGCTAAGCCGACCGACCCCAGCTAAGATTAAAGGAGCTGATATGTGCGATTGCACAGATCATAAGGACGAGATCCCTGCCTACGACGCGCAGGCCATTGAGTCCAAGTGGATGAAGGCCTGGGAGGACTCCAACCTCTTTGCCGTCGACACCGACGACAGCAAGCCTAAAAAGTATGTGCTCGAGATGTTCCCGTATCCGTCGGGCGACCTGCACATGGGCCACGCGCGCAACTACACCATCGGCGATGCCATGGCCCGTCAGGCCCGCATGCGCGGCTTTGACGTGCTGCATCCCATCGGCTTTGACGCCTTTGGCCTGCCTGCCGAGAACGCCGCCATCAAGCACAATACGCAGGCTGCCGCCTGGACGTATAAGAATATGGACCAGGCGCTCGCCACGATGAAGCGCATGGGCTTCTCCTACGATCTGGATCGCATGGTCAAGACCTGCAGCCCCGACTACTACCGCTGGGGTCAGTGGATCTTTGAGAAGCTGTGGGAAAAGGGCCTGGTCTACCGCAAAAAGAACCCGGTCAACTGGTGTCCTAACTGCAAGACCGTTCTGGCCAACGAGCAGGTCACCGAGGGCAAGTGCTGGCGCTGCGGCACCGAGCCCGAGAAGCGCGACCTTGAGCAGTGGTACTTCAAGATCACCGAGTACTCCCAGGAGCTGCTCGACGACCTGGAGAAGCTCCCCGGCTGGCCCGAGCGCGTCAAGCAGATGCAGGCCAACTGGATCGGTCGCTCCGAGGGTGCCGAGGTCGACTTTACCCTGTGCGACCAGGATGGCGAGCCCATTGAGGGCGACGAGGGCAAGATCACCGTCTTTACCACGCGTGCCGACACCCTCTTTGGCGTCTCCTTTTTTGTCCTGGCTCCCGAGTACGCTCGTCTGCACGAGCTCGTCGAGGGCACGGAGTACGAGGAGGCCGTCACCAAGATCGTCGAGGACTCCAAGCATATCTCTGCCGTCGAGCGTGCCCAGGGCACCCTCGAGAAGCACGGTGCCTTCACGGGCCGCTATGTGGTAAACCCCGTCAACGGCGAGAAGGTCCCCGTGTGGGTTGCCGATTATGTCGTTGCCGACTACGGCACCGGTGCCGTCATGGCCGTTCCCTGTGGCGACCAGCGTGACTTTGAGTTCGCCCGCAAGTATGACCTGCCGATCGTGCCGATCATCCTGGACGATGACGATCGCGCTGCCGTCGAGGCCAGCGGCGAGACCATCGATACCTTCCATGCCGAGACCGTCGACTGGGATTGCGCCCACGCTGCCGAGGGCACGCTCGTCCAGTCCGGCAAGTACACCGGCATGCGCGGCGGTAAGCACTCCGAGGGCGAGGCTGCGATCGTGGCCGACCTCGAGGCCATGGGCTGCGGTCGTCGCAAGGTCGAGTTCCGTCTGCGCGACTGGCTCATCAGCCGCCAGCGCTATTGGGGCAATCCCATCCCGGCCATCCACTGCGAGCACTGCGGCATCGTGCCCGTGCCTGAGGATCAGCTGCCGGTGACGCTGCCCGAGAACCTGGACCTGGGCGCCGGCGAAACCCTTGCTGAGTGCAAGGAGTTCTACGAGACCACCTGCCCGGTCTGCGGCCGCCCGGCCAAGCGCGAGACCGATACCATGGACACCTTCACCTGCTCCAGCTGGTATTACCTGCGCTATACCGATCCGCACAACACCGAGCTGCCCTTCTCCCGTGAGGCCGCCGACCGTTGGATGCCCGTCGATAACTACATCGGCGGCATCGAGCACGCTATTTTGCACCTGCTCTACAGCCGCTTCTTTACCAAGGCACTGCGCGACCTGGGCCTGCTGAGCGTGGACGAGCCCTTCACCAACCTGCTGTGCCAGGGCATGGTCAAGGACGAGAACGGCGACACCATGTCCAAGTCCAAGGGCAATGTCGTGCCCCCGAGCTCGGTCATCGAGCCCTACGGTGCCGACACCATGCGTTTGGCGATCCTGTTTATCGCCCCGCCCGAGAAGGACTTCGACTGGGATCCCAAGGCCGTCGAGGGCGCCAACCGCTTTATCAAGCGCGCCTGGCGTATCGTTTGGCAGCTCGTCCAGTCCGGCGATGCTAACGTGGCCTTTGACAAGTCCGCACTCGACGAGGTTGCGATGAAGCTCTATCGCGAGCGTCACCGCACCATCGCCAAGTGTACCGAGGACTTCGATCGCGGCCAGTTCAACACCGCCATCTCGGCCGTCATGGAGCTCGTCAACGCGGCGAGCGCCTACCTCAACGCCACCGAGGGTACCGCCCGCGACAAGGCGCTGTGCTACGGCGTGGCTAAGGATATCGTGAGCGTCCTTGCCCCCATTTGCCCGTTCTGGGCCGATGAGCTGTGGCACGAGGCGCTCGGCTGCGAGGGCAACGCCTACACCGCCGCCTGGCCCGAGTTCGACCTGGCCGAGTCCGTTGAGGACACGGTGCAGATCGTGGTCCAGGTGCTCGGTAAGGTCCGCGGCCGCGTCGACGTTGCCCGCGATGCCTCCAACGAGGAGATGCAGGCTGCCGCCGAGGCCGCCGTCGCCAAGTGGCTCGAGGGCAAGACGGTCGTCAAGGCCATCTGCGTGCCCGGCAAGCTGGTCAACTTGGTGGCCAAGTAAGCGCTGCGCGCTTAGCTGACGCATAAAAGACGAGGGGCGATCCGGTTGGGTCGTCCCTCGTTTTTCATGTACCTGCCCTGATGTCTGCGGTCAATTGTCCTATTCTTGTGGAGAAGCTGTGCGCACGCTGACCTGCAGGTTCGTACTGTGCTTGCACGTTTCCGCAGCTATTGGTATAGTTTGCTTGCAAATGAAGTTGTAATTGAAAGAAGTGGGGTTTCGGCCCCGCTTCTTTTTTGTATGGATGGAGGTGCCGCAATGGTCAAGACCAAGACCGAGCAGGCGATCATCGACGCGCTCGAGGCCGTCGCTCCCCAGCACGATATCGACATCGTCGACGTCGAGCTCGTGGGTGCCACCAAGGCCCCCTGCGTGCGTGTGCGTATCGAGGGTGCCGAGGGTCAGAGCCTGTCGCTCAACGACGTCACGGCCAACACCAAGTGGGTCGGCGATGTGATTGAGGAGCTCGACCCCATCTCTTCGAGCTATACGCTTGAGGTGTCGAGCCCGGGTATGGCGCGCCCGCTGCGCCGCCCGTGCGACTTTGCCCGCTTTGTGGGCGAGAACTGCGAGCTCACCTCCACCGCCACCGAGGGCCGTCGCAAGTACGCCGGCAAGATTGCCGCCGCCACCGAGGCGAACGTGACCCTCGAGCTCGAGGACGGCGAGTCCGTCACCCTCGATTTCTCTGATGTTAAAAAGTGCAAGTTGAAGCCCACCTACGACTTCAAGCCCGCGAAGGAAGGAAAGTAAGATGGCAGCATCCGACATGATGTCCGCCCTGATGGAGCTTTGCCAGGAGAAGCACATCGACCAGCTCTACCTGATCGACCGCCTGGAGCAGTCGCTCGCCAAGAGCTATGCCGAGATCCTGCATCTTGAGTGGGGCGCCAAGGTGACCATCGACCGCACCACCGGCAAGATCTACGTCTACCGCCTGGAGCCGATCGACGATTCCATGGACGAGGAGGGCAACTTCACCGAGTTCGAGGAGATCGACGTTACCCCCAAGAACACGAGCCGCATCGCTGCCCAGCACGCCAAGGCCGAGATCAACGCCATCGTGCGTAACTCCGCCCGCGAGCAGATCTACGAGGAGTTCTCCGGCCGCATCGGTGACCTCATCAGCGGTACCGTGCTGCAGTCCACTCCCGACTTTACGATCGTTAAGATCCGCGAGGGCGTCGAGGCCGAGCTTCCGCACTTCGACCAGCGCCGTTACGAGAACGAGCGCAACGAGCGTCCGATGGGCGAGCGCTACCTGCACAATCAGCACATCAAGGCCGTGATCATCGACGTTCGCGACCCCAACTCCAACCTGCAGCCGGTTCGTGGCGAGCACAGCCGTCCGCCGATTGTCATCTCCCGTACCCACCCCGAGCTCATGCGTCGTCTGTTTGAGCAGGAGGTGCCCGAGATCTATGAGGGCACCGTCCAGATCAAGTCGATCGCCCGCGAGCCCGGCCAGCGCTCCAAGGTCGCCGTCCACTCGCTCGACGACCGTCTGGATCCCGTGGGCGCCTGCGTCGGCCCCAAGGGCAGTCGTGTTCGCGCTGTCGTGGGCGAGCTCCGTGGCGAGCGCGTCGACGTCATCCTTTGGGATGCCGATCCTGCCGTCTACGTTGCCAACGCCCTTTCGCCTGCCAAGGTCACCCGCGTCCTCATCGACGAGGAGAAGGCTTACGCCGGTGTCATCGTGCCCGACGACCAGCTGTCCCTCGCCATCGGCAAGGAGGGCCAGAACGCCCGCCTCGCCGCGCGCCTGACCGGCTGGCACATCGACATCAAGTCCGAGACCCTTGCCGCCGACATCCTCAAGAACGTTCCCGTTCACGAGGAGCCCGCCGCCGACCTGATCGGTGACGAGGAGGACGAGGACGTCCGCCGCTGCGAGTATGTGTCCGAGGACGGCATCCAGTGCCGCAACCAGGCTCGTCCCGGCTCCCGTTTCTGCGGTGTCCACGACACCGACGCCTTCGATGATGCGGAGGACCTGATCTAGCGCGCGGTCGCGCCGGGCGGGTCCCGGCGCGTCTCCCACGCTCGTTCAGTCTCTAGGCACCCAAGGTGCCAGAAAGGGTAGGTGAAGTCATATGGCAAAAGTCCGTGTGTCCACCCTGGCCAAAGAGTTCGGCATGACCTCCAAGGAACTGATGGGTCATCTCGCCGATATGAAGATTCCCGCTAAGTCCGCTTCCTCCACCTTGGAGGACGCTTATGTCGCCATGGTCCGCAAGCAGCTCGCCTCGGTGATCGAGGCCCGCGCCCAGGAAGTCGAGGCCGCCAAGCAGGCCGAGGAGCAGGCAGCTGCCGCCGAGGAGGCCGCTCGCGCCGCCGAGGCCGAGCGCGAGCGCATCGCCGCCGAGAAGGCCCGCGAGGAGGAGCGTCGCCAGTTTGCCGCAGCCCAGGCTGCCGAGGAGGCTGCCCGCGCCGAGGCCGAGGCCAAGAAGAAGGCCGAGCAGGAGCGCCTTGCCCGCGAGAAGGAGGAGGCTGCCCGCGAGGCCCAGCGCCGCGCCGTTCCCGCTTCCGACTCCGGTTCGCGTTTCCGTTCGCTGCTCGACCAGATCGCCGCACAGGAGACCGTGCTCAAGGAGAAGAAGGACGCCGAGGACAAGGCCAAGGCCGAGCGCGCCGCAGAGCGCGGTAACCGTCGTGGCGGCAACAATGACCGCCGCGGTGGCCGTCGTAACGATCGCAACGCCTCCGACAACAACTCCGAGCGCAACGCCTCCGAGAGCCGTCCGCACAGCCATCGCACCAACGCCAGCAACAACGTCGCTGCCGGCATGGACTTCCCCAACCCCGATAAGCAGGGCAAGGGCAAGAAGCGCAAGGGCGGTCACAACAACGAAGAGGACCACTACAGCCGTATGGCTCGCGAGGCCGAGGAGTACAGCCGCGAGAAGGTGCTCGAGGAGGCTCGTGCTGCCGTCGAGGAGGCCTCTCGCGAGTCCACCGGTCGCCGCAAGAAGCGCAAGGAGAAGCGCGAGCGCGAGGCTGCCAAGGCGCAGGAGGAGCGCAAGATAGAGGAGGCGCTGGCCCAGGGCGTGAACCCCGAGGACCTCGATGCCATCAAGGTCTCCCAGGGCGTTACCGTCCAGGAGCTTGCCGAGGCGCTCGACGTTCCGGCCAACGACATCATCAAGCGCCTGTTCCTGCTTGGTACGCCGCTCACCATGACGCAGTCCATGTCCGACGACCTCGTCGAGCTCGTCGCCGACGACCTGGGCCGCCAGATCAAGATCATCACCCCCGAGGAGGAGAACACCTTCTCGTTCTACGACGATCCCGCCGACCTTAAGCCGCGCGCCCCGGTCGTCACCGTCATGGGCCATGTCGACCACGGCAAGACGTCGCTGCTCGACGCCATCCGTCACACCGGCGTTGCTGCCGGCGAGGCGGGCGGCATTACGCAGGCCATCGGCGCTTCGCAGGTCATGATCAACGACCGCAAGATCACCTTTATCGATACCCCGGGTCACGCCACCTTTACGGCTATGCGTGCCCGTGGCGCCAAGGTGACCGACATCGTCATCCTGATCGTCGCCGCCGACGACGGCGTCATGCCCCAGACGGTCGAGTCTATTAACCACGCCAAGGCTGCCGGCGTACCCATCGTCGTTGCCGTCAACAAGATAGATAAGCCGGGCGCCAACCCCGACCGTGTGCGTCAGGAGCTCACCGAGTACGGAGTCATCCCCGAGGAGTGGGGCGGACAGAACATGTTCGTCAACATCTCGGCCAAGCAGAAGATCGGTATCGACGAACTTCTGGAGACCGTGCTGCTCCAGGCCGACGTGCTCGAGCTCAAGGCCAACCCGGACACCTTTGCCTCCGGCAACGTCCTCGAGGCCAAGCTCGACAAGGGCCGTGGCTCGGTCGCTACCGTGCTCGTGACCCGCGGTACCTTGCACGTGGGCGATACGCTGGTCGCCGGCCTTACCTACGGCCGCGTCCGCGCCATGCTCGACCCCAAGGGCAACGCCGTCACCGAGGCCGGTCCCTCCGACGCCGTCGAGATTTTGGGCCTGCAGTCCGTGCCCAACGCCGGCGATGAGTTCCGCGTGTTCGAGGACGAGCGCGAGGCACGTGCGCTGGCCGACGAGCGTTCGCTCAAGGCCCGTATCGAGGAGCAGAGCCGCGTCAAGCACGTCACGCTCGAGAACCTCTTCGAGACCATCGCCGACGCCGAGGTCAAGGAGCTCAACCTGATCATCAAGGCCGACGTCCAGGGTTCCATCGAGGCTCTTCAGGACTCGCTCGACAAGATGGATCAGTCCGAGGTCCGCATCAACACGATCCACTCCGCTGTCGGCGCCATCAACGAGACCGACGTCGTCCTGGCCGACGCCTCCAACGCCATCATCATCGGCTTTGGCGTCCGTCCCGACGGTAAGGCCCGCTCCGCTGCCGAGCGCGAGGGCGTCGAGATCCGTTGCTACGACGTTATCTACAAGTGCCTCGAGGAGCTCGACGCCGCCCGTATCGGCATGCTCAAGCCCACCGAGGTCGAGGTCGCCACGGGTACCGCGACCGTCCTGGACACCTTCAAGGTGCCCAAAGTCGGTATCGCCGCCGGTGTCCGCGTCGAGGAGGGCGAGATCGCCGCGACCGATTCCGTGCGTCTGGTGCGCGACGGTATCGTGGTCTTCAACGGCAAGATCGCCTCGATGCGCCACTACAAGGACGAGGCCAAGAGCCTCAAGAGCGGTTCCGAGGGCGGCATTGGCCTGGAGAACTTCCAGGACATCAAGCCCGGCGACCAGATCGAGGGTTACCGCATCGACCAGGTTGCCCGTACCGAGTAGGGGGTAGCGCTATGAAGCAAACGCAGGCAACCCGCCGTCTGGGCGAGCAGCTTCGCGAGAAGCTTGGTTATATCCTGCTCTTTGAGGTTTCCGATCCGCGTCTCGACCTGGTTACTTTGACCGCGGTCGAGGTCGCGGTGGACCGTTCGTTCGCGCGTGTGTACGTGTCGTGCGATGCGAGCCGCTACGACGAGGTCATGGAGGCGCTCGCAAGCGCCAAGGGCCGCATTCGTAGCCTGTTGGCTCGCTCGCTCGATTGGCGTGTCACGCCCGAGCTCGATTTTCGCATCGATCGCTCGACCGATGAGGCCGAGCGCATCACGCGTGCGCTGGAAAACGTTCCCGCCACGCTTGCGATCGAAAAGGACGAGGACGGCTATCCGATAGCGGATGCCGCCCAGGAGGCAGCTTTAGATGACTAATTCCGCCGACCTCGCCTCGTGCGAGTCTGCAGATATTCAGCGACGCATCCTCGAGCTCATCGAGGGTGCGTCCTCCATTGCGATTTCGGGACATACTTCTCCCGATGGCGATGCCTTGGGCTCCGTATTGGGTCTGGGCCTTTCGCTCATGAAGTTTTTCCCCAACAAGGACATTGCCCTGCTGCTGGCAGACGATGACCCGGTTCCGCGCATCTACCGCTTTATGGAGGGTGCCGACCGTCTGGTGCCGGCATCTGCGTATACCGGCAATCCGGACCTGTTCATCTCGGTGGACGTGCCGGTCGTCGAGCGCCTCAATAATTCCGCCGAGGTGCTTCGTCGCTCCAAGCATGTGGTGTGCTTCGATCATCATCCGGCGCGCGAGGAGTTTGCCGAGCTGAGCCTGAGGCGCGTCGATGCCGCGGCCTGCGCCATGATCATCGACCGCTTCTTGGACAATTGCGGCATTGTCGCACGTGATGGCGTTGCGACCTGCCTGCTGTGTGGCTTGGTTACCGATACCGGCCGTTTTCAGTACCAAAACGCCGATGCCGCCGCGTTCCATGCAGCCTCGCGCCTGGTGGCGCACGGTGCCGATCCGGCGCGCGTTGCGCTCGAGGTCTACCAGAGCATGCGCGTTGAGTTTTTGCACCTCAAGTCCATTGTCATGGGTCGCATTAAGACGGTCGCGCATGGGCGCGTGGCGTATAGCTATGCCTACCAGAGCGACCTTGAAGCCTGCGGCGTCACCTCGGACGAGTGCGACGGCCTGGTCGATGTGGTGCGTTCGGTGATGGGCGTCGAGGTCTGCATGTTCTTAAAGGGCATTGAGGGCGATACCAAGGTGCGTGGCAACCTGCGCTCCAAGGGCGACCTCGATGTGTCCGAGATTGCTGCCAATTTTGGCGGTGGCGGGCATCATGCCGCCGCCGGCTTTTCCAACAACGGAACAATTCTCGAGACGCTCACCGTGGCACTTCCCATGCTGGCCGAGCTGGTAGGGGAGGATCCCGCTTCGGTGACCGTCGAGCTTTAACTTTTTGGATGGTACATGGCTCGTCGTACGCCTTCACAACTGAATATGCTGCTCGCTGTCGATAAGCCGGTGGGCTGCACGTCCCACGATGTGGTCTCGCAATGCCGACGCGCCCTCCATGAGCGGCGTGTCGGCCATGCCGGCACGCTCGACCCCATGGCATCTGGCGTCATGGTGGTGGGTGTGGGCCAGGCCACCCGTCTGCTGGGCATGCTCACGCTCGATACCAAAAGCTACGTCGCCGATATTTCGTTTGGCGCCGAGACCAATACCGATGATGCGGAGGGCGAGGCGGTCCGCACGGTGGCTGTTGCCAACGAGCTCCGCGATCCTGCCTATGCTCGTGAGCGCTTGGCCGCCATGCTGGGCCCGCAGATGCAGGTGCCGCCGGCGTTTTCTGCTATCTCGGTCAATGGCGTTCGCGCCTACAAGTCTGCTCGCGAGGGCAATGCGGTGGACCTACCTCCGCGCCCCGTCGAGGTCTATGCCGCCGACCTGATTGCCGTGGGCGGCGAAGGTGATACGTGTGTGTGGACCGTGGCGTTCTCGGTGAGCAAGGGCACCTATATCCGTGCGCTCGCTCGCGACCTGGGCCGCGCTTGCGATAGCGCCGCGCATATTTCCGCACTTCGTCGCACCGCATCTGGTGTTGTTTCCATTGGCGCCTGTCATGCGGTGGAGGAGCTTTCTCCCGAGTCCGCCGCTGGCTTTGCCCTGGATCCCATTGCGGCCTTGGGCGCCATGCGTGTTGACTTGCCGGGCAATCTTGCCGACGACCTGCTCTGCGGCCGTCGCATTCCCGTTGAGCGTGCGCTTGCCGATTTCGATGTCTCGAAGGCGCTGTTTGCGCTGGTGCTCGATGGGGGACTCAAGGCGCTCGCCCGCATTGAGAGTGGCCGCTTTGTTATGGAGCACGTGTTTCCGCAGGCAATCGGCGGTGTTCGATGATGTTGTCCGCTCATGAGCTCGCGCGTGTCTTTTTCGCGGGCGAGTCGGACGAGGCTCGCATCGTTGCTGCCGATACGTTTGATGAGTGTGAGCACTTGGGTGCCGCATCGATTGCCATCGGCGTGTTCGACGGCGTTCACCGTGGACACCAGGAGCTCATTGCGGCGCTTGTCCGGGATGCCCGTGCCCATGGCTGCAAGGCGGTAGTAGTTACCTTCGATCCCGACCCGGACGTCGTGGTGAGCCCTTCGCCCGCTCAAAAACTGATGACGACGGCCGACCGTCTGCATGCCTTGGCTCAGACCGGGGTCGATGCGGTGGTGGCCGTTCCCTTTACGTCTGAGGTTGCGGCGCTTGACCATGTTGATTTTCTCTCGCTGGTGTCGCGTCTGGTCGACATTCGATCGATTCGCGTTGGCAGTGACTTTAGGCTGGGTCGTGGCGGTGCTTCTGGTGTTGCCGAGATGCGCTCCTGGGGTTCCGAGCACGGCGTTGACGTGTATGGTCACGACCTGCTTTGCGAGGGCGGTGAGGCCATTTGCGCCACCCGCATTCGTCATGAGCTGGGACAGGGCCATGTGGAGCTTGCTGCTGGGTTACTCGGCCGTCCGTATATGGTGCGTGGCGGTGTTATTCGCGGCCGTCACGAGGGTTCTGGCATGGGCTTTCCCACGGCAAACTTGCAGGTTCCCGACGGCATTCAGGTGCCAGCCGATGGCGTGTATGAGGGTCTGGTGCTGGTCGATGACACCGCGTGGCCCGCTGCTGTGAACGTCGGCCTGCCGCCAACGTATGCTGACGATGCGGCATCTGCGCATCTCGAGGCTAATTTAATTGGTTATACGGGCGACCTGTACGGCGCTTCCGTTTCGCTGGCGTTTACGCGCTGGCTGCGTCCCTCGCGTGTGTTCGATTCGCTGGATGAGTTGATCGCGACCGTCGAGGGTAATATCGAGGATATTCGTCACAACTTGGGCGATCAGGGGGTGAGCATCCGTGATTAGCGATGAGGAAAAAGACCAGGTACGCGCTGCGTCTGACCTGGTTGCCATCGTGCAGGAAACGGTCGAGCTCAAGCCTCGCGGCCATGAGTTTTGGGGATGCTGCCCCTTCCATGGCGAGAAGACGCCGTCCTTCCACATTATCCCCGCCACGCAGGTGTGGCATTGCTTTGGTTGCGGCGAGGGTGGCGACGTTTTCACGTATATCATGAAGCGCGAGAACCTGAGCTTTCCCGAGTCAATCCGTTACTTGGCCGATCGCGCGGGTATTGAGCTGCATGACACCGGAGATCGCCGCGAGCGCGGCACCAAGCGTGCCCGCATCTACGATCTGTGCGCCGAGACCGCCCAGTTCTACCACACCATGCTCATGCGCGGTAAGGACGGCCGTCCGCGCGAGTACTTTGCCAGCCGCGGCATGGGCGGCGACGTCTGCCGCCGCTACTGCCTGGGCTTTGCACCGGGCCGTAACGCGCTGGTGTCGCACCTGTCCCAGGCGGGTTTTACCCCGCAGGAGATGATCGACGCCAACGTTGCCGTGAGTCGCGGGCGCGGGCAGCTTGCCGACCGCTTTTACGACCGCGTGATGTTCCCCATCTTTGACGAGCAGGGTCACAACATTGCCTTTGGCGGTCGCATTATGGGCGACGGCCAGCCTAAGTATCTCAACACAGCCGAGACGAGCGTGTTTCATAAAAAGCGAAACCTCTACGGCTTTAATTGGGCCAAGGAGTTTATCGTCGCGCAGGATACCGCCATCGTGGTAGAGGGCTATACCGATTGCATCGCCTGCTGGGAGGCGGGGATTAAAAACGTTGTCGCCACGCTGGGCACCGCCCTCACGGAGCATCACGTCAAGACGCTCACTCGCTTTGCCAAGCGCATCGTGTATATGTTCGACGGCGATGCAGCGGGCCAGAAGGCCGCCCGTCGCGCGATTCAGTTTATCGAGCAGGATTCCATGGACCTGCGCTGCGTGGTGCTCCCCGACGGCAACGACCCCATGGAGTTCATCACCGCACATGGTGGCGAGGCACTGCAGACGCGCATCGACGCTGCCGAGCCGCTTATGGACTTTGTCTACCGTTCGCTGCAGGAGTCGAGTGACATCACCACGCCGGGCGGTCGCGCTAAGGCGCTGGAAGATGCGCTGACGCTTATCTATCCGTTGCGCAACAGCTATATGATCGACACGTACTTTATCCAGATTGCCGATCTGCTGGGTTTGGATCTGGAGACGGTGCGCGCGAGCTCGGGTCGTGTGTTTCGCGATGTCGCCAAGCGCGAGGATGCGGAACGACGTCGTGAGCAGAACTATGAGCGCCAGCGGGCACAGACTGAGCGGTCCGGTAGCGCGGGCGGTCGGGCGTCGGGTTCTCGCGATGCCGGTCGCGGTGCTTGGGCATCGGGCGCGACGCCGCCGGTGTCCGCGCCGGTCGAAGAAGAGCCGTACGACTACGTCCCGCTCGATGCCTACGGCGCCGCGCCCGTGGAGGTCGTCGACGACCTGCCGCCGATCGATGTGCCTGATGGTATGGGCGCTGTGCCTGTGGCTGACGGTTCGGGCGCACCGGCTGCGGCGGCGCCGATGGTTCTTACCGATCTTGAACGCAAGTCCTTGGCAGGGGAGCGCGAGCTGTTGACGATGCTCACGAGCTACCCCGACCTGTTCCGCACGTATGCCGACCGCATCTGCTCCATCGAGTGGGTTGACCCGCGTCACGAGTCCATTGCATGGGCCGTTCTGGCAACGCCGCCGGGAACCGATCCTGCAGCCTGCATGGATGCGGCGCGCTCAGTGTGTCCCGATGCGGCAACGCTTGTGAGTGCCGGGCGCATCTCCGCGACGAGCAAGCATCCCACCGAGACGAACATCGTGTTTATGCTTGATACGCTTGAGCTCTACACCATCAAGCGTCGCATGCGTGCCGCACAGGCCAAGCTGCGCCAGGACCGTTCACTCGATGATGAGGCCCGTCGCGCGCTGACCGTGCAGGCCGCGCAGGATTCGCAGCGTCAACGCGAACTGCAAAAGTCGATCGGCGGCGTGGCGGACCCTTTCCGTTTGATCGGCCTGGAGGCCGCAGGCACCGAACAAGCCTAGATGTTGTGGTCAACCAGCGTATTCTCGCCTATATCCAGCCCTCTTTTTGGGTATAGACGTCAATGTGTGTGCTAAAGTATTGAGTCCTGTGGACTATGAAGGGAGAATCTGTGCCAAAAAAGACTGAGAGCACGGGTACTGGGCTGGAATCCTACGTTGCAAAGCTCATGGGCAACGGCTCAAACAGGACTTCGGTAACCGAGGACGAGATTCAGGTCGCCCTGAAGGATATCGATGTTTCTGACGAGCAGCTCACCGCGGTGTATTCCGCGCTGCGCAACAGCGGCATCCAGATTATCTCCGCGAGCGGTAACGACGACGCCCCCATGGGTGTCGACGATGACGATACCGATACCGAT
Source organism: uncultured Collinsella sp. (assembly GCA_902493985.1). Lineage (GTDB taxonomy): Bacteria > Actinomycetota > Coriobacteriia > Coriobacteriales > Coriobacteriaceae > Collinsella. Next base: position 18,557 of record CABURR010000041.1, read on the forward strand.
ACCGATACCGACGATTTCGATGACGACGACGAGCACGATTCCGGCTCGCTCGACGATCACGAGCTCAAGATGGCCCGTCAGGCCGACGCTGAGATGGGTTCTTCCAAGAACAAGAAGAAGCGCACCGTGCGCACGTCCCGTTCACGCTCCCGCGTGCGTGGCATCGATGCCTCCACGGTGATGCTGACCGGCGACCCGGTCCGTATGTACCTCAAGGAGATCGGCAAGGTCGACCTGTTGACCGCCTCCGAAGAGGTCGATCTGGCTATGA
>CABURR010000042.1 GCA_902493985.1 uncultured Collinsella sp.
CCCGCCGCTCGAAGAGCCCGTCGTGAAGCGCGTCATCCACACCACTGCCGACTTCTCGTACGCCGATTCCCTTGCGTTCACCCATGACGCCGCGCACTGTGCGCTCGACGCACTGCGCGCAGGGGCCACGGTGCTCACCGACACGAACATGGCGCTCGCAGGCATAAGCAAGCCCGCGCTCGCGAAGCTTGGCTGCAAGGCCGTATGCTACATGGCCGACCCTGATGTCGCCGCGGCTGCGCGCGCCGCGGGCACGACTCGCGCCGTTGCGAGCATGGACAAAGCTTGCGGCATCGAGGGTCCGCTCATCGTGGCCGTCGGCAACGCTCCCACAGCACTTCTGCGCCTCGGCGAGCTCATGGACGCGGGGAAGATCGCGCCCGCGCTCGTCGTTGGGGTGCCGGTCGGGTTTGTGAACGTTGTCGAGGCGAAAGAGGAGCTACTCGCACGACGCGTGCCGGCCATCGTCGCGAGGGGCCGCAAGGGCGGTTCGACCGTGGCGGCCGCCATTATGAACGCGCTGCTCTACCAGATCACGCGCCCAGGCGGCCCGAAGTGACGGCCCCCGCATCCGCGCCGGCGCTGCGCATCTTCGCCGGCACCACCGAGGGCCGCCTTCTGTGCGAATGGGCGAGCGGGGCGGGCATCCCCGCCCGTGCCTACGCGGCAACCGAGTACGGAGGCGAGCTTTTGGGCGAGCTTCCGGGCATCGAGGTGCATGCGGGCAGGCTCGACGAGGCCGACATGGAGCGCGAGCTTTCCGGCGCGCGCATCGTCGTCGACGCCACGCACCCCTTCGCTACGCTCGCAAGCGGCAACATCCGGGCCGCTTCGCTCGCCGTGGGTGCACGATGCCTGCGCCTTGCGCGCCCGGTCGAGGCGCTGCCCAAAGGCGTCGTGTCGGTCGCGTCGATCGCCTGCGCGGCGCGCTTTCTCTCCGAGAACCCGGGTCGCGCGCTTCTCACGACGGGGAGCAAGGAGCTTGCTCCCTACACGCGCGTCGCCGATTTCGCGGAGCGCTTCTTCGTGCGTGTGCTCCCGCTGCCCGGTGCTATAACGAAGTGCATCGACGCGGGGTTCTCGCCGTCGCACGTCATCGGCATGCAGGGACCCTTCACCCGCGAGCTCAACGAGGCGATGCTTCGGCAGGTGGGCGCCCAGTGGCTTGTGACCAAGGACTCGGGAACCGTTGGCGGCACGGCCGAGAAGATCGCCTCCGCGCGCGGCGTGGGAGCGCGCTGTATTGTGGTCGCCCGTCCCGCCGAGGGAGGCGGAGCCCTTTCGCTTATGGATGTGGAAGACGCGCTCTTACGGGAGTTCGCGCACTAGGCGCTCGCCGCGCCTGCGCGCCCTCCCGCCCGCGAAGAGGAGCGCCCCGAGCAAGCTCGACCCGTACAAGCCCGTCATCCGCCAATAGCTCGAGGACGACGCCCGGAACTGGCGCAAGCAGCCCTTCAATAAGTTGCGGTGAAATAGTGTCTGTATTTGCTGCTAGATAGCATATTTAGTCCCTAATTCACCGCAACTTGTTGGTGGTGGCTTACTGGTAGCGTAGGCACTCCACCGGGTCGAGCTTCGCCGCGCGGCGAGCGGGGTAGAAGCCAAAGATTACGCCGATGCCGACGGAGACGGCAAACGCGATCAACACTGTCGTAATGGAGAAGCTTGGCGTGATCGTCCCGGTAGCTCCAAACTCGCTCATGATGCCCGAGCTTGCGGCAAAGAACGTGAGTCCCCATGCCAGCAGATAGCCAATCAGGACACCCAACAGTCCGCCGGTGACGCACAGCGCCGAGGACTCGGCCAAAAACTGGGCGGTGATATCGCGACGACTGGCGCCCAGAGCGCGGCGGATGCCGATCTCGCGGATGCGCTCAGTCACGTTGGTGAGCATCATGTTCATAATGCCGATACCGCCGACAAGCAGTGAGATGCTGGCAACAGCACCCATGATGAGCGAGAACGCGCCCATAAAGGAGTTAAGCGCATCGATGGCGCTTTTCATGGAGGTCGCCGATACACTGTCGTACTCATCATCCTCCGCGATGCCCTTCATCGCGCGCACCTTGGACTCGATGGTCTTACAAAGCTCATCCATGTCCGTGCCCTCGGCGGCAAGTGCCGTCACGCTGGGGAATGAAGGATTCTCGTCGCCAAACAGTCCGGAGATAGTTTCGCGTGGCATATACAGCGTGAGCGAGCCCATGGAGTCGCTGCCGCCATCAATCACGCCTACAATCTGCACCTCGCCGTTGGACACCTTGATGGTTTTCCCCAGCGCATCCTGTTCGTTGCCGTAAAGCTGATCGGCGCCGTTGCGGCTGATGAGCGCCACGCGCGAGCCTGACTGGGACTCGGCCTGGGAATAGGTGCGCCCCGCAACGAGCTTGCTGGCCCCCACCGCGTCGAGCATGTCGCTATCGACACCTTGTGCCATGACGGTATAGCTTTTATCGCCGGTCTTATACTCGGTATACGCGCTGTCGACAATGCCGATCTGCTCTATCTGCGGCACCAGTTTTTGAAGCTTCTCGATGTCCGACTCGGTGAGTTCTTGCGACGAATAGATTTGCACCATGCGTGCCGCATTGAGGCCCAGACTGTTGACCAGGCTGTTTTGGATACCGCCGATGAGCGAAGTCATGGCGATAACCGAGGCGATGCCGATGACAATGCCCAGGATGGTGAGCAGGCTGCGCCCCTTGTTGGCTTCGAGCGAGTGAAGGGCTTCCTGGATGAGATCGCGGGCGCTCATGCCACCACTCCTTTCGGCGGGTTGGCGGAGGCGGAAATCATGGGCAGGTTATCTACAGCGCTGCGTAGGGTCCGCGGTGCATGTGGAATATACGCGCCGTCGTGAATGCGACCGTCGCGGATGGTCACGGCACGGTCGGCCTCGGCGGCGATGCCGGGGTCATGTGTGATAAGCACGATGGTTTTGCCGCGCTCCTGAAGTCTATGGAAGGTCTCCATCACAAGCGCTCCGGTGGCGGAGTCAAGGTTTCCCGTCGGCTCATCGGCCAGGATGATGGGCGGGTCATTGACAAGGGCGCGCGCGATGGCGACACGCTGCATCTGGCCGCCCGAGAGCTCGGATATGCGGTGGTCCCAGTGGTCGACGGGCAGCGTGACGGCCTGCAGCGCGTGCACGGCGCGCATTTCGCGCTGGCTACGGGGCACATTGGTGTAGGCCAGCGGCAGCATGACGTTTTCGATAACCGACAGGCGCGGCAGCAGGTTGAAACTCTGAAAGACAAAGCCAATGCTCAGGGCGCGAACTTCGGTGAGCTCGTCATCATCGAGCTCGGCCACGTTGACCCCTTGCAGATAGTAGTCGCCTGCCGTTGGCTTATCCAGGCAGCCTAGGATGTTCATGAGCGTTGATTTGCCCGAGCCCGAGGGGCCGGTAATGGCGACGAACTCGCCGGGTTCTGCCGCCAGGCTCACGTTGTGCAGGATGTGGGCGCAACCCGCCTCGCTCTCAAAAATGCGGTGCACGTTGCGGATGTCGATAACGGGACGCATTACATGCCCTCATCGTCAGACATACTGCCCGAATCCGCGTTGTGGCCGCCGTCAGCTGTTGCGTCAGCTCCGGTGTCCATGACGAGGGTGTCGCCATCGCGCAGCTTGGTAACCGGCACGTTGGGGTTGATCTCGTTGCCCTGGTCGTCGCGCTTGACCTGTGTCTTGCCGACTACGGCTTCGTTGTCGTTTTGCGTCACGACGGTCACCTTCACGCGACGGGTTTGCTTGCCCTCTTCATCAGTCGCCACGTTGACGTAATAGTGTTCGCCGTCTTCGGTCATGAGCGCCATCGTCGGCACCATCACCACGTCGTCGAGCTGCTCGGTCACCACCGATACCTCGGCCGTCATGCCCGGCTTCAGGCGCGCGTCGGGCGCCTCGATGAGAATGTCGACGTTAAAGGTTACGCTGCCGCCGCCACTGTTGGCGGCGTCGGAGTTTGCCACCGACGCGATAGCCGTGACGGTGCCCTGGCTCACGATATCGGGAAACGCGGGATACGTGACGTTGGCGCTCTGCCCAACGGCGATCTTGGCGATGTCCTTTTCGCCCACCTGCACGGTCACCTTCATCTTGGACAGGTCGGCGATCTGCATGCACTGCTTGCCGCCGCTCGTATCGCTTTCGCCCATGATCATGCCGCCTGTAACCGTGGCGCCCACTTTGGCATTGAGCTCCACGATGCTACCCGAGCTCGGGGCCGTGACCGTGCGACTGGAGGCCTTGGCGTTCGCCTGGTCGAGGTTTGCCTGGGCCGAAGCGAGGCTGCGCCGCGCGGCCGATACGGCGTTCGTGTCCGCTGATGCGTCGGAGACGCCAGCCGCTGCGGAAGCTCCATCGACGTCCGTCGTTGGGGTGGCCTGAGCGGCAGCTGCGGCTTTCTTCGCATTAGCGAGGTCTTCTTGAGCGGCAGCAACTGCACGCTGCGCCTCGGCAACGTTGCGATCGAGCTCGTCGTTTTTAATGGTCATAAGCACGTCGCCCTCGTTTACGGATTGGCCCGCCTGCACGTTGATCGAATCGACCGTACCGTCGACAGAAGGGGAGACCACTGAGGACGAAATGGGTTTGAGCTGGCCTTTAGCCTCGACCGTTGTGGTAAACGTGCCCTCGGTCACCATGTCGGTCACAGGCTCGTTGTTGCCTGCGGGCCGTGCGTTGATGGCTAAGGTCACGACAACGGCGATGAGCACATTGGCGGCCACGACGCCGGCCGCAATGCCGCGTCGGATGAGCTTTTTGCGTCGACGTTCGGCACGTTTTGCCTTGAGCTTGGCATATGCCTCTTCATCGGAAATCTCGGTCGCATCGTTCGCGCGTCCGCTCTGCTTATCGGCATGTACGTTTGTAATCAGAGGAATCGTTTCGGTGACATCTTCGGGCGTGTGCTCGGTATCATCCGGGCCCGGGGTGGTCGTGGGGACATTCGGCATAGCGTCTCCTTTATAGAAAGTACCTCGATAAGTATATGCGCCCACCGGTTGGGGTGGGCGCATAGAACGGTTTCTTTCGGAACTGTTAGATTGGTCGCAGCAGCTCCATGTTGTAGGGATGTGCGCGTTGCACTACGAGTGGACAACCACGCACAGACCGACTTTGATGCAATCGTGAAGTGCCTTGGCGTCTGCCAGGCGCAGGTTGATGCAACCGTGGCTGCCGCACCACTTGTACGACTCGGCGTTATCGAAGCTCTTGTCGTTTTGCCAGGTGGCATCGTGGAAGCCGATCATGTTGCCCTCAAACGGCATCCAGTAGCTCACCGGGCTCTCGTATTTGGGCTTACCGGTCTCGGGGTCCTTGGCTCCGATCAGGGTGCTGCCGCCGTCGTTGCTGTTGATCTGCCACACGCCCTCGGGGGTGGCGTCTTCGCCCGGTTTGCCGGAAATAAAGTTGGCCTCCCAAACGATATTGCCGCTCTCGTCGTAATAGCGCGCGTGCTGCTCGGACAGATCGACATCGATATATGCCTTCCAGTCGGGTTCACCCTTTGCGGTAAAGGTGTCGGCTTTCTGGGAGTACTTGATCTCGATTTCGCCGGTCTGCTTGTTGTTAATGGCGTCCTCGACCTGCTTGGCGAGCGAGCTGCTGTCGATGGACCAACCAAAGTCGCCGCCTTCGACGGCGCACTGCTTGCCATCGGCGCGCGTCCACCAGCGAGTGGAGCCCACGGTATTAAAGCCGTTGGCGAGCTCGGCTGCCCAGCTACTGATCTGCGACGTATCGAGCGTGGGGTTGGCCGGATCGGCAAAGCTGATCCACTGCAACACGGAGCTGCCGTCGACCTTTCCGGCATCCTCGCCGTTGAGCTTGAGGGTCACGTTGACGCCCAAGAAGTTGTTGGCGGCATCGCATGCGGCCTGAATCTGATCATCGGTCAGCGTTCCATTGAGCGGCTCATAGGCATCGTTGCCGAGCTTGGAAAGATCTACGGACTCGGCCAGCGAGGCAAGCTCGAGCTCAGCATACTTAATGACATGCTCGCGGTTGATTTTCTCGTTGGAGCGCGCCTTCTCGACGGTAAACTTGCCGGCCTGCTCGTCATAGGAGCTATTGGCCTCGAACGTGCCCGAACGGCCCTCGTTAAACTCGTCGATAGCGGCGCCCAGGTCCTCCTCAAACTTCTTTTGGTCAAAGGCGTCGGAGAGCATGGACAGGTCGACGTCTTGATCAAGATCGACTTCGTTGGAGGTAGCGGTTGTTTTGGTCTTGCCGCTTAAGGATTCCACAAGGCGGACCGGCCAAATAAAGGCTTCGTTGTGGCTGATGATTTCTTTTGCGGCAGCTTCGCCGTCGACGATGGGCTCATCGGACTCGGGCTGATAGGTCCAGCTAAAGTCATCGCCTGTCACGGTGAGCTTATAGTGCTTCCATGCCGAGTTGACCTTGGTGGCGGCAGACGAAGCGTTGGAGAAGGAGGCGTCGACGCCGGCAATGGTGGTGTTGGGGTAGGCTACCTGCGAAAACGCTACGACGCCTACGATATAGACAATGACGATTAGACCCAGGATGACAAAGAGCGTCGTCTTTTTGCCCGACTTATTGTTCTCGGCGGGTTTGCGCGCGGGGCCGCGATCGCCTCGAGCGTGCGTGGGGGGCTGCTTGGGCGCATTGCCGTTTGCCTGGCGCTGCTGACGTTGTTGACGCTGCTGTCGCTGTTGGTTCGGGCGTTGGGAAGCGTTTGCCGCACCACGCTGCTGACCGTGGCTCGGCGCGATAGGACGCGGCGACTGAACGCCGCCGGTGTGCCTGCTCGGCTGCTGCGGATCGGGAATCAGTTGAGTTCGATCGTTTTGCGACATCGTATGCATATCCTTCGATTTTCGCCTTGCGGTTCATCGTGTTTTTACTGGGCTTGCATTATAGCGATTGCCCTGCTGTTTGTGGTACGGAAACGGTGGCATTCAAAAGAGGTGGGACATTTGTCCCACCTTTGAGTCGTTCTTTGCCGCTATCCGCACACACCGCATTTTGCACAGGCCGAAAGTGCGGCCGGAGCCTGCGCGATGCCGCCCTTTGCCGTCTCGCGCAGCGTGGCCGGCAACGCGTGGCCCACTGAGAGCATGACATGTGCCATCTGGTCAAACGGCACCAGGCTCTTAATGCCTGCGAGGGCGAGTTGTGCCGAGCTAAAGGCCGCTGCCACGCCGATGGCGTTGCGGTTTTGGCAGGGCACCTCCACGAGGCCACCGACGGGGTCACAAACGAGGCCCAGCAGGTTACTCAGCGCGATGGAACTGGCGTCAAGCGCCTGCTCGGGCGTGCCGCCGAGCATCTGCACCAGCGCGGCGGCTGCCATGGCGGCGGCGCTTCCCACCTCGGCCTGGCAGCCGCCCTCGGCGCCGGCAACGCAGGCGCTTGTGGTGAGGTTGAGGCCGATGGCGGCTGCGCAGTAGAGCGCGTCCATGACTTGCTCGTCGTCGAGCTGAAGGTGATCGGCGAGCGCCAGCACGCAGCCGGGCACGACACCCGCGGATCCTGCCGTCGGAGCTGCGACGATCACGCCCATGGTGGCGGAGCGCTCGAGCACGGCCATGGCGCGGGCCACGGCTTCGGTCTGGACGGGGCCCATCAGGCTTTCACTCAAATCGTTGCAGCGGGTTGCTTCGACGAGCTTGGCCTCGCCGCCGATAAGCCCGCCGAGCGAGCGCTGCGGATTGGCGATGGGGGCCGTTGTCTCCTCGCGCATGACGTCGAGCACGCGGCGCATGGCGGCGACGGCGTGGGCCTCGCCGGTCAGACGTGCCTCGCGAACGGCCATGACGGCACCGATGCTGAGTCCCAGTTCCTCGCACGCATCGAGCAGCTGCTCGCCGTCGTCGAAGATCTCCTTAGCCGAGACGCCGGGGGAGAGCGACGAGGCAGAACCGGGGAGCTCGATAAAGGTCGCGTAATCGACATTGTCGAGCTTGCGGAGCATGGGGACGACGGTGTCGTCGGGCGCGCCGTCGGTCTCAAAGACGGAGTAGGCCTGGCCGCCCACTTCGGTGCGGTAGGTACGGCAAAACGCGATGTTTACATGGGCGTAGGCGAGCAGGTTCGTGAGCGCGGCGAGCACGCCGGGAACGTCCTTGTGCGCCACGAAGAGCGTGGAATACATACCCGAGATGTCGACGCCGACGCCGTTAATGCGGCTGATGCGCATCTTGCCGCCGCCCAGGCTCTCGCCGCGGACCTGTGCCGTAGCGCCCGTGTTGTCGACCATGTCGATGTCGACGGTGTTGGGGTGGATGGAGGCGTCGTCGCCCTTGATGTCAAAGTGATATTCGAGGCCCTGCTCGCGTGCGAGGTCGAAGGCCTGCTTGATGTTCTCATCGTCGGTGTCGAGGCCCAGGATGCCCGCGACGAGCGCACGGTCGGTGCCGTGGCCGCGGTAGGTGTGGGCGAAGGAGTTCCACAGGCCAAAGGTGACTTTGGTGATGCGGCCTTCCAGCAGGCTGGCGGCAACTTGGGCGCAGCGCAGGGCGCCGGCGGTGTGCGATGAGCTGGGGCCGACCATGACGGGGCCCAAGATCTCGAATGCCGAGGTCGTAGCTAGTGTTTGCGGCTTGCCTGCCATGGATGCTCCTTATCTATCCCGTCGTCCCGAGGGGCGGGGCATACTCTGTCCCGCCGTTCCGAGGGCTTTAGTATTTGGTCGCCTGCTCGGACAGTCCTGCTCGCACGGAGGCCACATTAAGTGGCCTCCGGCTCGTGCGGAACTCGCGATCGACCAAATACTAAAGCCCTCGGAACTTAGGATACATGGTTGGAGTCGCTCTGCTGCAAAATTTATCGGCCTGTGATTTATTCCATGTCCCAGGTAGGCTCATCTTCACCACCTTTAAATAAAAAAGAAGTACCGGTTGGGGCCGGTACTTCTTTTGAAAGTGCATATGTTGTTATGACCTTAGCGGTTCCCAATTACAGGCCGCAGGCTGCTTTGAGTTCTTCGACTCGGTCGGTTTTCTCCCAGGTGAAGTCGGCGTCTTCTCGGCCAAAGTGACCGTAGGCTGCCGTCTTTTCGTAGATGGGGCGACGCAGGTCTAGGTCGCGGATGATTGCACCCGGGCGTAGGTCGAAGGTCTTCTCGACGGCCTCGACGATCTTGTCCTCGGCAACATGTGCGGTACCGAAGGTGTCGACCATGATTGAGAGGGGCTTGGAAACGCCGATGGCGTAGGCAAGCTCGACTTCGCAGCGGTCGGCCAGGCCGGCGGCGACCACGTTCTTGGCGACCCAGCGCGCGGCATACGCGGCGGAGCGGTCGACCTTGGTGCAGTCCTTGCCGCTAAAGGCACCGCCGCCGTGACGGCCGTAGCCGCCGTAGGTGTCGACGATGATCTTGCGGCCGGTCAGGCCCGTGTCGCCCATGGGGCCGCCCACGACAAAGCGACCGGTGGGGTTCACGTAGATGTCCGCGTTGTCCCACGGCATGTTCTCAGCGGCCATGACCGGGGTGATTACGTGCTCGATGAGGTCGGCCTTGATCTTGCCCATGTCTTCGATCTCGGCGGCGTGCTGCGTGGAGATGACGATGGTCGTGACCTCGACGGGCTTGCCTTCCTCGTAGCGCACGGTGACCTGGGTCTTGCCGTCGGGACGCAGATAGGCGAGGGTACCGTCGTGCCGCACGGCGGCCAAGCGCTCGGCCAGGCGGCTTGCCAGGTAGTGTGGCATCGGCATGAGGGTCTTGGTCTCGTTGGAGGCGTAGCCGAACATCATGCCCTGGTCGCCGGCGCCGATCAGGTCGATCGGGTCGGTGGTGGCGCCGGTCTGGGTCTCGAAGGACTCGTCGACGCCCTGGGCGATATCGGGCGACTGCTCGTGGATGAGGCTCATAACGCCGCAGGTGTCGCAGTCAAAACCGAACTTGGCACGGTTATAGCCAATGCGGCGGATAACGCCGCGGGCGATTTCCTGTACGTCGACATAGGCCTGAGTGCGAATCTCGCCGGCGACGATGACGGTGCCGGTGGTCACGAGGGTCTCGCAGGCGCAGCGAACGTTCTCCACGTTGGCAGGCACGCCGTTGGGGGCGATGTAGCCCTGCTCCTGGAGCTCTATTTCTTTGGCGAGGATTGCGTCGAGGACGGCGTCGCTGATCTGGTCGGCGATCTTATCGGGATGACCTTCGGTCACCGACTCCGACGTAAAAACAAAGGACCCGTGTTGGGGCGGGATGGAACGAAGTTCTTCTGACATGATAGTCCTTTCAAAAACGTGTCCCGGCGACCGTTACCATTCCGCCAGGCTCTCTATGCAAGGGCACATCATAGCGCGTAAATCAAACATTCACACCCTTTCCGCACCTACTCATTGGGGACAGACATAAATGACCTGCCTTACTCATTGGGGACAGACATAAATGACCAGCCTTTGGACACTCATTGTCGGCTAGCCTTAAAGCCTTCCCCCAACGACTGGTCATTTAAGTCTGTCCCCAATGAATGGGTCGGTGCCCTTTGTGCGGAGGTTGCTTTGATGCTTTATACTGGTGCGGTTAGACATCCATCCTGCAATCGAGGAGATTTCCATGGCATCAGACGTTCGCGTCCGCTTTGCACCCTCACCGACGGGCAAGCTGCACATCGGCGGCGCCCGCACCGCTATCTATAACTGGGCTTTCGCCCGCGCAAACGGCGGCACGTTCATCCTGCGCATCGACGACACCGACCCCACCCGCTCCACCGACGAGAACACGCAGATCATCCTGCGCGCCATGCGTTGGCTGGGCCTGGACTGGGACGAGGGTCCCGAGGTGGGCGGCGATTTTGGCCCCTACGCCCAGACCGAGCGTCTGGACCTGTACAAGCAGGCCGCCCAGAAGCTTTGGGACGAGGGCAAGGCCTATCCCTGCTTCTGCACCAAGGAGCAGCTCGATGCCGACCGCAAGGCCGCGCAGGAGCGCAAGGACCCCTTCCAGGGCTATCAGCGCCGTTGCCGCGATCTTGATCCCGAGGAGGCCCGTCGCCGCATTGAGGCCGGCGAGTCCTACGTCCTGCGCATCAAGGTGCCCGAGGACCGCGGCGACGTCGTCATCCACGACGCCGTTCACGGCGAGGTGACCTTCGACGCCAAGGAGCTCGACGACTTTGTCATCTTCCGCTCCGATGGCACGCCCACGTACAACTTCGCGACCGTCGTCGATGACGCCATGATGAAGATCACTCACGTCATCCGCGGCGACGACCACCTGTCCAACACCCCGCGTCAAGTCATGGTCTACGAGGCCCTCGGCGCGCCCGTGCCTACGTTCGCCCACATCTCCATGATCTTGGGTGCCGACGGCAAGAAGCTCTCCAAGCGCCACGGCGCCACCTCGGTGGAGGAGTACCGCGACGCCGGCTACCTGTCCGACGCCTTCGTCAACTACTTGGCGCTGCTCGGCTGGTCGCTCGACGGCGAGACCACGATCATCCCGCGCGATGTCCTGGCCAGCAAGTTCTCGCTCGACCGCATCTCCAAGAACCCGGCGACCTTCGACCCCAAGAAGCTCGACTGGGTCAATGCCGAGTACATCAACGGCATGTCCGATGCTCAGTTTGCCGACGAGATCATGGTCCCCGAGCTGCACGAGGCGGGTCTCATCGAGGGTAATGTCGAGTACGGCGAGGATTGGATCGACGCGCTTGCCGCCATTGTCAAGCCGCGCACCAAGATGCCGGCCGACGCCGTGACCGTCGCCGCTCCCATTTTCGCTACGGCCGAGACGCTCGAGTATGACGAGAAGTCCGTCAACAAGGGCCTGGCCAAGGAGGGCATGGGTGCCATTCTTGATGCCGCCAAGGCCGCGCTCGAGGGTGTTACCGAGTGGACGGCCGCGAACATCGACGCTGCGCTTGAGCCGCTGCCCGAGCAGATGGACCTCAAGAAGCGCGTGGTGTTCCAGGCCGTGCGCGTCGCCGTCTGCGGCAACATGGTGAGCCCTCCGCTGGGCGAGACCATGGCGCTCGTCGGCCGCGACGACTGCCTGGCGCGCATCGATCGCGCCCGCACGATGGCGCTGTAATCGCTGCGCAAACGTATGTATCCGAGCCCCGTTCACTCAGAGCGGGGCTCTTGTTTCTGTAGACGTATGGGATGGGAGGTACAGGGGCCATGGTCGAACAACTGTCGCTGTTTGGTTCGCCGCAACCGGAGGAGGCTCCGGTGAAGTCTGTGCCTGCCGCTGCCTCGGCTCAGCCTAAGCCTGCACCCGAGCCCGTCACCGCCTATGCGAGCGTGGTCCTCGACATCCCGACGCGTGCGCTGTCTGAGCCGTTTGCTTATGGCATTCCCCGGTCCTTTGCCAACGAGGCGCAGATCGGATCCACGGTCCTGGTCCAGTTTGGCAACCGTGCGGCCGCGGGCTATATCGTCGACATTGCGTCTGAGCTGGGTGACCTGCAAGGTAACGACGCCCTCGATCCCGCGCGTATCAAGCCTATCGAGGCTATCCTCAGCAAGCCGCTGTTTACCGCAGAGGCCGCCCGTATCGCACGCTGGATGAGCCGCGAGTACGTCGCGACGCTTTCCGAGTGCCTGCGCCTGTTCTTGCCACCGGGTGGAAGCCCGCGCGTGGTCAAGGGCGACGACGGCGTGTGGACTGTCGAGCGCCCCGCCGTCAAACCCATCCAAAACCGCTGGGTCATGCTTACGCCCGAGGGCTTCGACTATACGCCGCCCAAGACCGCGGTCCGCCAGCGTCAGCTCATCGAGGCGCTCCAGTGCGGCCCAGTCACGACGCGCGACCTCAACCTTCTCTATAACAGCATGTCGGCGACCATCAAAGCGCTTGAAAAACGCGGCGTCGTGGTTGTGGAGGAGCGCCGTGCGTGGCGTGGCTGCAGCGAGCAGACCACGCTGTCCTCGGCAAGCGGTAAGGCGCCGGTCTCCCTTACCAACGGTCAGCAACAGGCACTCGCGCAGATTGAGCGCGCCCGTCTGGACGCCCATGGCGACGTGGTCCTTGTCGACGGCGTCACCGGATCTGGTAAAACCGAGGTCTACCTCTCAGCTATCGAGCGCGTGCTCGCGGCCGGTCGCTCGGCCTGCGTGCTCGTACCCGAGATCTCGTTGACGGCCCAGACCGTCGGCCGCTTCCGCTCGCGCTTTGGCGAGACGGTCGCCGTGTTCCACTCGCGGCTTTCGGCCGGCGAGCGTCTGGACCAGTGGGATATGGTCGCCAGTGGTGCGGCGCGCGTGGTCGTCGGTGCCCGCTCGGCGCTCTTTTGCCCGCTCGGCGATCTAGGCCTCATCATCATAGACGAGGAGCACGAGACCAGCTATAAGCAGGGCTCTAGTCCGCGCTACCACGCGCGCGAGGTGGCGGCCGAGATGGCGCGGCGCTACCGCTGCCCGCTCGTGTTGGGCTCGGCCACGCCTTCTGCCGAAGCGCTCGACCGCTGCCGCCGCGGAACGTACAGCGGTGCCACCTGGATGCGCGTTGAGATTCCCGAGCGCCCGGGACATGCGGTGCTACCCACTGTTCGGATCGCCGACCTGCGCCGCGAGTTCTCGCACGGCAGCCGCTCCATGTTCTCAAAACCCTTGATGGAAGGCCTGGAGCGTGTGGTCGATCGCCGCGAAAAAGCCGTGCTGTTGCACAACCGCCGCGGCTTTGCGCCGTTTTTGATGTGCCGCGAGTGCGGTTGCGTCCCCACCTGCAACCACTGCTCTACGGCGCTTACGTACCACGAGCGCACGCACACGCTGCAGTGCCACACCTGTGGTTCGTCCTGGCGCGTGCAGCCGTATCCCGCGCCCACGAGTCGTTGCCCCAAGTGCGGCAGCCGTTACCTGGCAAAAATGGGTCTGGGCACGCAGCAGATCGAGGACGCGCTGCACCAGATGCTGCCCGAGGATGTCGCCATCATTCGCATGGATGCCGATTCCACGCGTGGCAAGGACGCGCATAAGAAGTTGCTCGAGCAGTTCGATGCCGCCGATTGCGCGGTGCTGCTGGGCACTCAGATGATCGCCAAGGGCCTCGACTTTCCCGAGGTTACCCTTGTGGGCGTGGTCAATGCCGACTTTGCATTAAAGCTACCCGATTTTAGAGCGGGGGAGCGCGCTTACGATTTGCTGGAGCAGGTCGCCGGCCGTGCCGGCCGCGGCGATCGCCCCGGCGAGGTTATCATCCAGACCTACCTGCCCGAGGACCCGGTCATTCGCGCCGTCGCCGAGCACGACCGCTCGATCTTTACCGACTACGACCTGGACCAGCGCCGCGACGCGCTGTATCCGCCGTTCGTGCGCCTGGTCAACATCTTGGTTTGGTCGACGAACGCGGTTGACGCGCAGGACTACATCGGTCGCATCGCGAAGCTCCTCAAGCGTCGCTGGCATGCTGCCGCTCCCGACTTTTTGCGAGCGGGGAGCGCCGTGCCGCAGGTGCTGGGCCCGGCTTCGTGTGTAATCGAGAGAGCCAAGGACCGTTATCGCTTCCACCTGCTTGTGAAGTCGCCCGTGGGGTACCATGTCTCTGATGATATCGACGCCTGCCTCAAAGAGGTGGGCTCCGTGCGCGGCGTGAGCTTGAGCGTTGACGTCGACGCCTATGATTTGATGTAACAACCCGAAAGGATGGCCATGGAAGCCAACGGAATCGTACTGTCGCCCGACCCTCGTTTGCGCCAGGAGTGCGCCGTCATCGAGGAGATCACCCCGGCGATCGAGGCGCTTGCCGAGAAGATGAAGAAGATGATGTTCGACAACGGCGGTTGCGGCCTGGCTGCCCCGCAGATTGGCGAGCTCATCCAGCTCGTCACCATCGACTGCGATTACAGCGACAAGAACGACTACGATCCGTACGTGCTCATCAATCCCGTCATTGTTGAGCAGAGCGACCATCTGGTGCCGTTTAGCGAGGGCTGCCTGTCTATCCCCGGCATTAGCTGCGAGATCGAGCGCCCCGACCATGTCGTCGTCGAGGCGTACGACCTGGATGCCAACCTGATTCGCTACGAGGCTACGGGCGATCTGTTCTGCGTGTGCCTGCAGCATGAGATCGATCACCTGCACGGCAACACCATGTTTGAGCGCCTTAAGCCCATGCAGAGGATCAAGGCAGTCAAGGAGTACCAGGACGCCCTGGCCCGCGGCGCTCGACCGGGCGAGACTAAGTAGATCCCACCGTCCCCGGTGCTGAGCGCCCACATATCATCCCGTGCTCAAACATTCTCGCTTTGCTGCGAAACTGCGCGCGGGACGATATGTGTGGGCCCATCCCAGGGACTACGTTGTCGCTTTTCGTTTCGCCCGGGTGCCGTCGGGCCAGGGAGGGGCGTCTTCGCTGATAGTCTTTGTTGAGAGGGAGCTGCTTTTATTGCGGCTCTTTCTTTGGTTTTGGGTATATTTGTTCTTGTTGAATTGTTATTGCGGATGTGCTGGGTACTTGGCTTTCCGCCGTTATTTGTAGCTGTCTCGGCTTTGGTTGAGGGGAGACGTTCTTTATGCGTATTGTGTTTATGGGTACGCCTGATTTTGCTGTGCCTTCGCTGACTTCGCTTGTTGAGGCTGGGAATGAGATTGCGCTCGTAATTACTCGTCCCGATGCTGTTCGTGGGCGTGGTAAGAAGCTTGAGCCTTCTCCTGTTAAGTCCAAGGCGCTTGAGTTGGGGTTGCCGGTTGTTGAGGCCAATCGTATGACGCCTGATGTTGTTGAGGCGCTTCAGGCTGCCCAGGCTGACATTTTCTGTGTGGCTGCCTATGGCTGCATTTTGCCTGATGAGGTGCTGCATATGGCGCCGCTTGGTATTGTGAATGTTCATGCTTCGCTGCTGCCTCGTTGGCGTGGCGCTGCGCCCATTCAGCGTGCCATTCTTGCTGGTGACGAGGTTGCTGGCGTTTCCATTATGCGCATTGGGCATGGCGTGGATACGGGCGCTTATTGCGCGCAGGCCTCGACCTCGGTTTCGGGTAAGCATGCCGAGGCATTGACCATGGAGCTTGGCCAGCTCGGCGGTAAGTTGCTGGCCGATACGCTGCCCTCGCTTGCCGACGACACGGCGGTGTGGACCGAGCAGGATGAGTCCCTTGTCACGCATGCTGCCAAGATTTCCAAGCAGGAGATGCGTCTGGATCCGCAGATGGGGGCGCTCGATTGCGTGCGCCATGTGCTCGCTTCGTCCGATACCGCGCCTGCCCGTTGCGTGATTGCCGGCAAGTCGGTTCGCGTGCTCGATGCCGCGCCTGCCGACGTGTCGCTTGCCGAGGGCGCTGTTGCCGTCAAGAGCAAGCGTGTTTACCTGGGGCTTTCCGATGGTACGATTGAGCTGCTCGAGGTTAAGCCCGACGGCAAGCGTGCTATGGCTGCTTCTGCCTGGGCTGCCGGCCTGCAGGGTGCCGATCTGACGTGGGGTGTTTTGTCATGAGCAAGCTTTCCCCCGCGCGCAAGCTTGCGCTCGATGTGCTGATGGAGGCCGACCGTCGCGGTATGTACGCACGCGACGTGTTGTCTTCCCGTGCTTCCGCCAAGGCCATTGACCAGCGCGATTCCGCTTTTGCCGCGCGTTTGGCGCTCGGTGTTGCCGCCACGCAGGGCATTTTGGATGAGCTGCTCGACCAGTTTCTCGATAAGCCCAAAAAGGTCGCGCCGCGCGTTCGCATGGCGCTTCGCATCTCGGCCTTCGAGATGCTCTATCTGCATACGCCTGGCCGCGTTGCGGTGAGTCAGGGCGTTGAGCTGGTGCGCAGCGGAGCTAAGTCTGCCGCCGGTTTGGCCAATGCCGTGCTCCATAAGGTCGCGGACAACGTTGAGAACTTTGCCACTGCGTCCGATGTAGATGAGTCTGAGCGACGCTTGGTTCGTCTGTCGCGCCTGATGGGTCTGCCGCGTTGGCTTTGCGCTCGTATTATGGCCTCGTTCGATACCCCAGAGGGTGCGCTCAACTTTGCTGGCAATCTGGCCCCCGCGCCTCTGGCCCTGCATGAGAACGCCTTTGCGAACAAGCCCGATCCGTATATTTCGCAGCTCGTCGCGCCTGTCTTCCCGGGCTGCCATGCCCCGGTTGATGCCCAGGTTACCGTTGCTTCGGGTGTGTTTGAGCGTGCTGCCGCGGTGGCGTCTGATCTCAACGCGCAGCTTATCGCCACGGCTGCCACGCGCCCTGGAAGCTGCCTTGAGATTGGTGCCGGTCGCGGTACCAAGACCTATGTGATGATGTGCCAGGCTAAGCGCGCCGGCTATGAGCGTCAGCATACGGCACTTGATCTTCATGACCGCAAGTGCGATCTGAATCTCGCTCGCCTGCATAAGGCCGGTATTCAGGGCGTTCGTACGGTTTCGGGTGATGCCTGTGAGCTTGATGAGGTGCTCACATCGTTTGATGCCATGCTTGGAGAGCCGGTTAAGTTCGACACGGTCTTTATCGATGCGCCGTGTTCGGGCACCGGCACCATGCGCCGCCATCCCGAGATTCCGTGGCGCCTGGCCGAGTGTGACGTCACGTGCGAGCTGCCCAAGCTGCAGTTGATGATGCTCAAAGAGGCTGCTGCGCGCGTAGCTGCCGGCGGCGAGCTCATCTATGCGACGTGCTCGGTCTTCGACGAGGAGAACACGCAGGTGGTGGATGCTTTCTTGAACTCTCCTGAGGGCACCGGCTTTACTGTAGCGCCGCTCTCCGAGGCACAGATTCTGCAGCTCCCCGAGTTCGATCAGGCCAAGAAGCTCGTATCCGTACGCCAGAACGATCGGGGCCTCTTCCAAAGCGTGCCGGTAAACGCCGACTCCTACGACGGCCACTTCTGCGCCAGGCTGGTGCGCAACTCATAGAGCTACCTGCAACACAAAGAATCAGCCCCGCGATCGGTGTCGGTCGCGGGGCTGTTTGGTTCCTAGTGGTTATGCGGGCAGTTGGCGCAGCAGCCGCTGGTGGCGCTGGTGCTGGAGCCGCCGCTTCGCTGGTCGGTGTTATAGAAACCGCTACCCTCAAATTTAATGCCGCTGGCCGAGAACGTCTTGGCCGCCGGGGCACCGCAGCTCGGGCACACGACCTCGGGAGTCTCGGACATGGGATGCTCAACCTCAAACACGTTGCCGCAGCTCGAGCACTTGTAATCGTAGCGCGCCATAATACTTCCTTTTCAGCACAAAGCGGGCAGATCGCTCTGCCCGCATAAATTCAAACGTTTGTAACTGTACCCTATATCGGGGGTTTTATCACGCTTCGCCCCAGAATCTATGGTTGTTGCGTAGGAGCTGTGCGGTTTTCTTCTCGGCGGCTGCAATGTCCGCCTCGTCAGCTTGCCAGGTCCAGTTGCCCGTGGCCACGCCCGGCACGTTCATACGTGCGTCGTCACCAAGCCCCAGGATATCCTGCAGTGGCATCATCACCAGGGGAGCGTCGCTTGCCAGCGCGTCGATCATCAGCTTGGCCGCCACGTCAACACCACTCGGTTCATCGCCGCCCGCAAAGGAACGCGTGCACCAACCGGCCAGCGTCGACGTATCGTGCGTCGAGGTGTACAGGATCTTTCCTGGCGTGGGGTGCACACCGCAACGAACGTCGTAATCGCTAAACTCCAGCACATCCATGCCGGGGAAACCACAGGTCGAAGCCATGGCGCGAACACCGGGCGTCAAATAGCCCAGGTCCTCGGCGATAAAGTTGAGCGGACCCAGCTCGTCGTAGGCGGTCTGGAACAGGTCCTTGCCCGGGCCCGCCAGCCAGCGACCGTCGGCGCAAGCCTTGCCCGC
>CABURR010000043.1 GCA_902493985.1 uncultured Collinsella sp.
CACAACCTTGTTCTTACGACTGCCCTCGGCAAACTCCAACGTCGCAAGCCCTCGCGCCCTAAGCGTCTTGATCGCCGAATTGATGGTCTGTTTGCTGTAGAACCATTCACTCGTCAGCCTACTCACGGCAACGCTTCCGCCCGCTGCACTCGTGTCGACGAGCATCCAGTAGGCGCAGTCCGAAAGACCGCAGGTACGCGCGAACTCCGAATAGATACGGTCAAGCCCGTTGAGCATCCGGTCAAAATCGACCAACGTAACCGCGCAATCCATCTCTCCCACCATTCGATAGTCCGAGTTTTGACTAATTGTAGTTTCAGGTTAGTCCGAGTTTTGACTATCGTCAAGGGCGGCCGTGCAAGACGTGCGACCTATATAACATATCGACAAAAAAGACCGCCGGCGCGGGGCAGCGCCGGCGGTTGCGAGAGAATATCGATTGTTGGCTGTTAAGCAGCGACGGCCTCGTAGACCGTGGCGCCCGAGAAGCTGTCGTGCAGGCTCTTGCCGCAGATCCAAGGCAGCTCGACAACCTCGCAGACCGTGTTGACCAGCTCGGAGCAGTCAGTAAAGTGGCCCTTATCGTTGAGGGCCGCGCAATCCTGAACACGCCAATAGCCATCGGTGTGCGTGATGTAGTACTCGTGATCGTTGATCGACACGAAAGCGCGCGTCTTGGAACGCAACAGCTTCAGAAATCCTTCGAAGTCGGTCTCGACGACATCCCCAGCCTGGAACATGATGTTACCTCCTGGCCCGGCGCCACCATGGCGCGTTGATAAACGTTGGTACTCCTTTAGTAAAACCTTTATCAGGGCTTATGCGCGCATCATTTAGGCAAGTGGTAAAAACCGCAGGGTAGACGGGATAAAACGTTTAATCATCCCACCGGTTTGTCACATTCCGGCTGAAGTTTTATGCAAACCAGCTTTCCACTTGGTAGCTTGCATTGTTTGAAGCCGACGGCGCGATTACGGTTTTGGTTCGGCGGGTAAGAACGAGGCATCGAAACCAACGTCAGGAGGACACATGGAGACCATCGAGGCACTCATCCACCGCCGCAGCTGCCGCAAATACAGCGATCGCCCTGTCGAGGCCGAGAAGCTCGCACGCATTATCGAAGCCGGCCAGTACGCGCCGAGCGGCATGGGACGCCAGCCGGTCACATTCGTCGCCGTCACCGACCCCGCAACCGTCGAGCGCCTCTCGCAGCTCAACGCCCAGGTTATGGGTAGCGAGGGAGATCCCTTCTACGGCGCCAAGACCGTTGTGGTGGTGCTCGTCGACCGCAGCGTGCCCACGCACCTGGAAGACGGCTCGCTCGCCATGGGCAACCTGCTCAACGCAGCCTATGCGCTGGGCGTCGATTCGTGTTGGATCCACCGCGCACGCGAGGTCTTTGACTCACCCGAGGGACTGGAACTGCTGGCCAAGTGGGGTCTGCCCGCCGATGGAAGCCTGCGCGGTGTGGGCAACTGTATTCTGGGCTATGCCGAAGACATGCTTCCCGAGGCCAAGCCTCGCCGCGACAACGTCGTGTACGTCAGGTAATTAGTTCCGCCGTTTTAACGAACGGCGGCCCCGCTGACGCTGCGCGAGCCGCATTCACGCCAATCTGACGTTCAATTTCGAGGGCGCGACCAAAAGGTCAGCGCCCTCTCATTTCACGTCACCTTGGCGTGAATGCGGCTCGCTCGCTGTTGGTGACTGACATCGGGTGCGCCACTGGTGACATCTGGCACTTGGGCAGCTAAAAGGCCCCGTCCCAAATTTGCTGCTCCACTCGCAACTTATCTTGCCGATGGAGTTGTCGTCGTTTCGTTCGCGTGGGTCGTTTCGGCGCTGTCGCCCTGTTCGTCCTCATCCTTTTGCGCGCCGGCGATGGTGGAGGCCGCCGCGACGATACCGCGCTGGGGCGCCACGCCCGTCTGGGCCTGAGCGCCCTCGACAAGCTCCGTGCCGGCATGCGCGAGCTCAGCAGACCCGAACATCGCACTCAGGTCGGCCCCGCCGCCGGCGTAACCAAGCGCCGCGAGCGCGATGACGATTATCGCGGCAACGACCGCGATCGGAACATAGCGATGCCAGCCTGCGGGATTGAGGCCGCTACGGCGAGCAGCGCCACGGCTAATGAAGCCGAGCGTTCCATCGTGCTTGAGCTTAGAGCCCACCACATGCTTACGGCCCCACAGCGACGATTCGGTCTGCATGGCCAAGCGAGCGCTTGCCGAAGGATAGCCATATCTAGTGCGTTTGAACGAGCCGTCGAAGCCTGAGGCGCTTTTGCCCCACGTCCGCGAAGTCGTGCGACGGTTGACCGGCGCCGTGGGCTTTCGAGCCCGGTTTGGTTTTGAAGTCTCCGCCATACGCCCCCGCACGCCGTAACGCAATCGAAACATTACCGCTTTGGACTGTAGCACACGCGCTGCATGCGGTCACGAGTGCCTCGCTCAGCGGTCGTCGTCCTTCAGCAAGCGCCACAGGGTCGTGCGGCTTATTCCCAGCACCTCGGCAGCGCGGGTCCGGTTGTCCTGAAGGTAGCCTACGACCAGCCGCGCGATGTCGCGTTCGGTATCGGTCAGTGGACGCAGGATATACAGGTCGCTGTCGAGCGTCGGAGTGCCAAAGGTTGCGGTTTTGATGACGTCCTCCTGGGCGAGCACCTCCTCCGCCACCGCGCGCTCCGCCACACCCGACCCTACTAATATATAGAGTCGTTCCGAGACCTCGCGAAGCTGCAGATAGTTGCGTGGCCAGCGATAGCCGTTGAGCGTCGAGGCAGCCTCCTCAGACATACTCGGAGCGGCAGTTCCAAAGACATCTGATAGATACGACAAATACTGCGCAACCTTTTTCGATGCGCCACCCTGCTCGGCAATCGCAGGCGCCACACTCACTGCGCACGCCAAGCGCTCGGTTACAAAAGCGGCCTGATCGCTTTCGCCACCGCCCGGCATATCGTTTGCCGTCAGAACCACATGGCAACGCGCGGCCAGCGCCGTGTCGGTCATCATAGAGACAAGCTCGCGCAGACGCTGCGGCGAAAGTGCATGCCAGCCGCCAATACAAAGGGTCAGCCTTGCCTGGAACAGCGGCGATTCCGAGCTTTTGAGCAGATGGCGCCAGCCGCGATCCGAGAGCTCGTCAAGTGCCACGGACACAAAGGGTTCGTCAGCATAAGGCCCATCCAGATAGAGGCGTTTTGCAATCTCTGCCTGGCCAGCACCCAGCTCACCCTCCAACATGAGGGGCACACCGCGGGCATAGCTTTCACAGACGGGGCCAGAGACCGCAGCGGCACCCTCGACAATGCCGTACGCGCTTGCCTCGTAGCGCGCCTCGACCTCATCTGCGTTAAGCCACTCAATGCCCGCGTGTGCCGCCACACCGCGCACCTCGCGGACCACGACCACCCAGAGCGCTCCGTCTTCCTTGACGACCGGACGCACCGTGAGGCTCAAGCGCCCGCCCGCATGCCCCATCACCAGGCGCGTGCCGTTGCCCACGCGCCCCAGGCGCTCGGCGACAAATGCCGCGATATCTTGCTCGAGCGCGACATCATCCATGGTCGAAATCGCCACGTGTCCATGCCCATCGATTGCCAACGCCGAGGCCCCGGCAGCAGCCAAAGCCTCGATCAAGATTTGTAGCTTGGCGTCACTGTTCATATTGCGCCCCGTCCTCGACGCCACGCCGCCACCGACGGCCGCGGCGGGCGAGTGTTTCAAAATTGAACGATATTGCCCACCAAACACTATAGGGCAGAAGCCGTCGTCCTGCGAGTATATGAGTTGCCCCGCATCGCCATCCTGGCGGGGCGATAAGAGCTCTTCGGGACCTATAAACCTGCGGACAAGCCATACCCGCAAGAGCTCCTATCGCTCCACCGCGGACATGCGCGCACCAGCACGCAGCACGCAAATAAGCTACTTCTCTACCAGATTCCCAGCACGTGCTGCATTCCCAAACTCATGCACGCAATGCCAATCCAACAGCAAAAGCCCAATGCGATGGGCTTGCCGCCCTTTTTGACCAGCTCGACGATATCGGTATTAAAGCCAATGGCCGCCATAGCCATCACAATAAAGAACTTCGACAGCTCCTTGATAGGTGCCGTAATGGACACGGGAAGCTGAAGCACCGTGGTGATTACGCTCGCCAGCACAAAGAACAGCACGAACATGGGAAACGCGCGTTTAAGCGAGAACGTGCTTTTGGCGTCGCCGCCGGCCTTGCGCGCCAGATGCATCTGCCAGCATGCGAGAACCAACGTGATGGGAATAATGGCCAGCGTCCTGGTGAGCTTGACCACCGTGGCGCTCTCGAGCACATTGGCGCCGGGATGCATGCTGTCCCAAGCGCTCGCCGCAGCCGTTACGGACGAGGTATCGTTGATGGCGGTGCCGGCAAACAGGCCAAAGCCCTCGTTGGTCAGCCCGAGCATGCCGCCGAGCGTCGGAAACACGAGCGCCGCGATAACGTTAAACAGGAAGATGACCGAAATAGCCTGGGCAATCTCGCGATCGTCGGCATCGATGACGGGCGCGGTCGCGGCGATGGCAGAACCGCCGCAAATCGACGAACCCACACCCACGAGTGTCGCGATCTTGCCCGGCACGTTCATGACGCGGCAGAGCACAAAGGCGATGACAAGCGAGGTCGAGATCGTCGCCACGATAATCGGCAGCGACTGAGCGCCTTTGGACAGAATCTGGGAGAGGTTCATGCCAAAGCCAAGCAGGATTACCGCGTACTGCAAGACTTTTTTAGACGTATAGGTGACACCGTCGGCGAGCTGTTCGCGACGATTCTTGGGAAAGACGAGCGCCAGGACCATGCCAAAGAGGATGGCAAACACCGGCCCGCCGACCACCTCAATCTGTTTGCCGAGCAACGTCGCGGGAATGGCGATGATCAGGCAGAACAAGACGCCCTTCCAGCGATCGCGTACGATATTCGACAGTTGCATATGGGATTCCTTCTTTCTATTTCACGTTTGCGACGGCTTATGATACGGCAACATTGAGCACAGCCATGCGCAAACAAAGACCAAGATGCCGCAATAGTTCTCGGGCAACAGCCGAATTACCCACCGCGGAGAGCTGATTCGCGGCATAATTAACAGCTGATATATGAGTGTGATAGAACGGTTGCGAGGCACTATGGAAGAATCGATGCACGTCGGCGAGCAGGAAGCGAGTCTGCAGGACCAGTCCTACCACACCATTCGACGCAAAATCGTCTACCTGGACTACAAGCCGGGCGAAAAGCTGGGCGTAAAGCAGCTTTGCGACGACCTTGATATGGGGCGAACCCCTGTGCGCGAGGCGCTGGTGCGTCTGGCACAAGAGGGCCTGGTGCGTACCGTGCCCCAAAGCGGCACCTATGTCTCGCCCATCAACCTCACTCTTGCCGAGAGCGCCTGCTACATTCGCGAGCACCTGGAAAAGCAGGTGATTGTGGAGTGCTGCGCCCGTGCCACCTCGGCAGGCATCGAGCAGCTCGACCGAGCCATCGCGCTGCAGGAAAAGACCATGGCCGAGGAGGATCGCATCGGCTTCTTTTTAAGCGACAACCTCATGCACCGCATGATCTTTAGCATCGCGTGTCGCAGTACCGTGTGGTCGTGGCTCGAGGCGACCAATGCCGACCTGGAGCGCTTCCGCTGGCTGCGCGCCGCCACGCAGACGCTCGACAATCAGGAGACTGTTAACGAGCACAAGCAAATCCGTCGCGCCATCGCCGGCCGCGACCCCATCGAGGCGAGCTTTTTGGTCAGCAAGCACCTGCACATGATGTTCCGTAACCAAACCGAGGTTCTGGACCAGTTCCCCGAGTACTTCGAGACCAGCAAGCTCCGCTAACCTGCCAAATAGGGACAGGTTTATTTTGGCAGGTTTTATCTGGGCAAATGCAATAAGGCCCGACTCCGCCACAACGGGCCGAGCCTTAGTCGTTAAAGCGCGCCGATGACGGAACGCTCGATGTCAGTCACCAGCAGCGAGCGGGCCGCATTTGCGCCAAGGTGACGCGAAATGAGAGGGCGCTGACCTTCTGGTCGCGCCCTCGAAATTGAACGTCAGATTGGCGTGAATGCGGCCCGCGCAGCGTCGGCAGGTCCGCCGTTCGGTAGAACGGCGGAACCAACTACTCTACTGTGACGCTCTTAGCGAGGTTACGGGGCTGATCGACGTCGCAGCCGCGCAGGATGGCGACCTCGCGGGCGAGCAGCTGCAGCGGGACGCTCGCCGTGATGGGGCTGAACACGTCGCGGACGGCCGGCACACGGATGATGCAGTCGGCGATCTTGTTGATCTCCTCGTCGCCCTCGGTAGCAACAACGATGACCTTGGCACCGCGCGCCTTGCACTCCATAAGGTTCGACACGGTCTTGTCGTAGGTGGCGCTCTTGGTGGCCACGGCGATGACGGGGAAGCCCGGATCGATCAGCGCGATGGGGCCGTGCTTCATCTCGCCGGCAGCATATGCCTCGGCGTGCAGGTAGCTGACCTCCTTGAGCTTGAGTGCGCCCTCGTAGGAGATGGCAGCGCCCATACCGCGCCCCACGAACAGCGCCGACTGCGCGTCCTTGCACAGCAGGGCGGCCTCGTGCACGGCCTCGGTCTGCGTGTCCAAAATCCACTGGATCTGCTCGGCCGTATCGGAAAGCTCGCGAAACATCATGCGCGTCTGCTTGGTGGTCAGACGGTACTTGACCTGCGCCAGCAGCAGAGCCAGCAGCGTCAGGCTCACAACTTGGCCGATGAAGCTCTTGGTCGAAGCGACGGCGATCTCCTTGTTGGCCTTGGTGTAGATAACGCCGTCGCTTTCGCGCGCCACCGGGCTGCCCACCACGTTGGTAATGCCAAAGACTTTGGCGCCCTTGATACGCGCGTCGCGAATGGCGGCGAGGGTATCGGCCGTCTCGCCCGACTGGGATACGGCAACGACGAGCGTCGTCGGCGTGATGATGGGGTTGCGATAGCGGAACTCGCTGGCAGCCTCAACCTCGGTGGGAATGCGAGCCCAGCCCTCAATAAGGTTCTTTGCGATGAGTCCGGCGTGATAGCTGGTGCCGCAGGCGATCACGTAGACGCGGTCGATATCGTTGAGCTCCTCGAGCGAAAGACCCAGCTCGTCGATATCGAGCTCACCGGCGGGGGTCATGCGGCCAACTAGGGTATCTCGCACGACGCGAGGCTGCTCGTGGATCTCCTTGAGCATAAAGTCGGGGTAACCGCCCTTTTCGGCCATGTCCAGGTCCCAATCGATATGGGTGATCTTGGGCTCAATCACGTTGCCGGCCTCGTCGGTGTACTCGACGCCCGCAGGCGTAAGCTTGGCAAACTGACCGTCCTCGAGCACCACGACATCGCGGGTGGCGTCGATGAGTGCGATGACGTCGGAGGCGACATATGAGCCGGTTTCGCCCACGCCGACTACAATCGGAGAGTCCTTGCGGGCCACGGCGATCACGCCGGGCTCGTCGGCGCACACGGCGGCCAAACCATAGGCGCCTACCACGTGGGTGCAAGCCTCACGCACGGAGGCCGTCAGGTCGTGCGTCTCGGCATAGGCCTCTTCGATCAGATGCGCGAAGACCTCCGTATCGGTCTCGCTCTTAAAGTGATGGCCGCGGCCCTCCAGCTCCTCGCGCAGCTCGGCGAAGTTCTCGATAATGCCGTTGTGGACGATGGCGATGCGACCGTCGCAGCTGGTGTGGGGATGAGCGTTAACGACGGAAGGCTTGCCGTGGGTGGCCCAACGGGTGTGACCGATACCGCAGGTTGCATCGCTATCGATATTGGAAAGCTCGCTCTCCAGACCCACAACCTTACCCACGCGGCGGATGACGTCGAGGTGCGCCGCGGCACCCTCGCCCACCTCGAGCGCGACGCCCGAGGAGTCATAGCCGCGATACTCCATGCGCTTAAGGCCTGTGACCAGGATGTTCTTTGCAATATCAGATCCGGTGTAGCCGACAATTCCGCACATAGGATAAATCCCTTCGTTCGCGTGACTGCAAGACGTCCACGCACGGGGGGCGCTGAGACGTATAACGTTCGAGTATTGTACTCACGCAAGCGCAAGCTGATATACCAGAAGTGGTATCTCAACTTAGATACCACCCGATGCACACATGCCTAAACCACCACGATGAGGACAGGCGCCTTTGCGGTGGCTTGACCGGTTCTAGAGGCGCAGACAGCGCTCGAGCCGATTACCCAGGGCAGCGAGCGCCATGACAACGACGTAGTAGACCACGGCCACCACCAAAAACGGTTCAAAGGCTCGATAGGTGAGCGCTTGCACGCTCTGGGCGGCACGCATCATGTCCATCAGGCCGATGGTTGCCACCAGCGAGGAGCTCTTGAGGACCGTGATCACTTCGTTGACCAGGGCGGGGGCAATCGAGCGCATAGCCTGCGGAACAACGATCTTGCGCATCATGGGAACATAGCGAAGCCCGATGGCCCGAGCGGCATCGTACTGACCCCGGTCAACGCCCTCGATACCACCGCGTACCGTCTCGGACACCGTCGCTGAGCCGTTAAGCCCCAGCGTAATGACACCGGCGGCAAACATCGAAATTTTAAAGCCCGTGAGCTGCGGCGTCGCAAAATACGCCAAAAAGAGCAGCACGATAAGCGGAACGCCGCGAAAGATAGAGGTGTAGAAGTTGAGCACCGCACGCAACGGGCGACAGGGTAAAGCCTTGAGCACGGCAATGAGAAAGCCCAGGGCAAGCGCTATGACCAGAGCGGCGGCCGTCACCTGACAGGTCACGACCAGGCCGCTCATAAACATCGGTATATATGGTTCTAGCAGTTCAAACTTCATCAGCATGCCCTTGGCGCGCACCGATATCGGCTCGCTATTTTCCGGCAACCGTCGACGTGCCGGAAGCGGAATAGTCGCCGTTCCACATAAAGTCGGCGCCCACATACTGCTTGATATAGCCGTCGATGGTGCCATCCTCGAGCATCTCGCCGATGCACTCGTCAAGCGCCGCGACAAAGCCGGCACCTTTCTTGGCCATCAGGCGGTACACGCCCACATGACCGCTCGTCTCGGAGCGATCGAGCAGGCCCAGCACCAGGCCCTCGTTCGCATCACGCATGGACTGGCCCTCGGCGCCGTCGCACAGGTAGGCATCGATGCGCCCGGCGAGCACCTCTTGCAGGCACTGGTCGCCGCCGTCGTACGTATGAATATCGGCATCGGGCATGACCTTGGCGATGAACTTGTTCTGCACGGTGCCGGTAGTGCAGGCGATGGACCTGCCGGCAAGGTCCTCGACGCGCTTGACAGGATCGCCGCCAAGTGTGAGAACGCCTACGAGCGGCTGATAATAGCCGCGCGTGAAGTCGTACGTCTGCTCGCGCTCTTCGTTGGAGCTCATCGCCATGGTAAAGGCCTTGTCATCGCTCTGCACCGATGCAAGCGTGGCGGCAAAGTCCTGCGGCTCAAAGTCGTAAGAAAAGCCCAGGCGCGAAGCCATCTCGTCGGCAATGGCGATATCCAGGCCGACAACCTTCTGCTTGCCGTCCGACTGCGTCTCCAGATAACGATAGGGCGCGAAGGCATCGTCGCCCACAAAGGCGAGCTTGGCGCCTTTGATATCGTCGCCCGCACCCGCAGCAGAACCAGCGGCAGAGCCCTTGTCAGCGCCATTGCCAGCGCAACCGCTCGCCGCAACTAATGCTGTACCGGTAAGCAAACTCAGGAAATCACGACGAGAAACAGAGCGTGTCATACCAAAGCCTTTCAATCTACGTTCAAAACGGCTTCTATTGTAGACACTCCACTGTTGAGCGCGCAGCCCAGCCGTATCAAAACCACTACAAAGGGGGACAGGCACCTTTGTGGTGGCTTGGTCTCCAGCGTTTACCCAGATAAAACCTGCCACAATAAACCTGTCCCTAATTGGAAGGCTTTGACACCCTAGGGGCGGGCGATGCTACAATCTGGCTTGTACTTGAAACGCATCAAAGGGGCCGCTATGGCAAAGGTAAAAATCAGCGATGTCGCGCGCGAGGCAGGGGTTTCGCTAGGCACGGTTTCCAACGCACTCAACCACCCCGAAAAGCTGCGCCCCGAGACCCTCAAGCTCATCAACGAGACCATCAGTCGCCTTGGCTATCTGCCCAACCAAAGCGCCCGTCAGCTCGCGGGCGGCACCACCAAGTCCTTTGGCCTGGTTCTCCCCCGTCTCGACCACGGCTTCTCGCTCCAAATTGCCAGCGGCGCCCATAACGAGGCACGCAAGCACGGCTATGACTTGCTCATCGCCAATGCCGATAACGACGATATTCTCGAGGACCATTACCTGCGCTATTTTATGGGCACGCAGATGTCCGGCGTCATGGTTCAGCCCATGGCGTCTCCCGACTGGCACCCCGCCATGACCAAGATGCCCGTGCCAATCGTCCATCTGGACATCCACTGTTCCGAGCCCGGTTATTACGTGGCCGCCGACAACGAGGCGCAGGGGCGCATTATCGCCGAGCTCGCCATCACCCGCGGCGCACGCCATATCACCGTTGTGGGCAGATCGGCATTTATGCAGCTCACCCTGCGCGTGCTTGGCATTCACAAGGCCCTCGCCCTGCACCCCGATATCAAAATCGAAGTCATCGACGCCGGCGAATGGAATACCGCAGCCGACGGCTACAGCATCGGTGCCCAAATCGCCGGGCGCCCCGCGGACGAGCGCCCCGACTTCGTGGTCGGCCTCACTGACGTACTGGCCTCGGGCGTCATCTCGGCGCTGGTCGATAAAGGCATCTCCGTCCCCGAGCAGGTCCGCGTGGCAGGCTGCGACGGCAACCCGCTCGCCTGGAGCGGGTCGGTCCCGCTCACCACAGTGGCACCCCCAGGCTACGAGATTGGCCGCAAGGGCGTTCAGTTGCTGATGGAGCAAATCGAGAACAAGCCCGCCGCCAAGACCAAACATATCCGCGTCGGCTCTGCCGCGCGCCCCGTCACCGCGGTCACGGCCGCCGAGGACATCAACCGCCAAGAACTCGTACGGCCGTTCCTCCTCGAGCGCGCCAGCACCCAGGCAAGCAACCACGCCGAAGCCACCGCCATCAATCTCGGCGCCTACCTGTAGCAAAAAGCGCCGCAGCGGAATCAGCCCCGCTGCGGCGCTTTTTCCGGCCCCACGCCCATTAGCCAGGGCTACAGCTACGGATATTTATGGAATACAATCCATATTTTCATGAGTTGTTTTGATAAAATGGATTCGGTTCCATATTTTTTGTAATTTCATATAAATATTGATTTTGTTCCAACGTTTTCAGACCCAGGGAGAGGCTTTATGGATTTGATTGACCGCAAGCAGTACCTCGACTGGCTCATTTCGTGGAAAGACTCACATGTTATCAAGATCGTTTCGGGCGTGCGTAGGTCAGGCAAATCGAAGCTATTCGAGATTTACCGTGGTCATTTGCGCGACCATGGAACCACAGATGCCCAAGTTATATCCCTCAACTTTGAAGATCTGGAGTTCGAGTCTCTTACGTCGTATAGAGCACTCTACGACTACGTTTCCGCCAGACTCGTCCCCGATAAGATGAACTATGTCATTCTGGACGAGATACAGCATGTCGAGCACTTCGAAAAAGCCGTCGACAGCCTATTTATCAGGGATAATGTCGATCTCTACATAACCGGTTCCAACGCCTATCTGCTCTCGAGCGAGCTGGCAACCTTACTATCCGGTCGCTACGTAGAGCTCAAGATGCTGCCCCTCTCCTTTAAAGAGTTTTGCTCGGCAAAAACCAATGGTGGAAAGGCTCCTACCCAGCTGTTTGACGAGTACATCACCCGGGGCTCCTTTCCCTTTATCGCCGAAACGGGTATCCAGGGCCCCCAGGCGCGTGATTACCTTATGAGTCTCTACGACACCATAGTCATACGCGACGTTATCGAACGTTTGAAGGTCTCGGACGTCTCGACCCTGCGCGATATCACCAAGTTCCTACTCCATAACATCGGAAGCCGAACCTCGGTTAAAAAAATCTCCGACACGCTCTCGTCCAACGGCAACAAAACCGATCAGAAGACCGTCGCCAAGTACCTCAAAGGCTTAACAGACAGTCTCGTACTGTATTCAGCGCCGCGCTACAACGTACGCGGTCGACAGCTTCTAACAACAAACGGAAAATACTACGCCGTTGACCTTGGACTTAGAGGCGCTCTCGTCAAAACTCAGAGCAGCGACATCGGTCATATTCTCGAAAATGTCGTCTATCTCGAGCTTCTACGCCGCGGATACGACGTCTACGTGGGCGATATCGATGGTGGGGAGATCGATTTTGTTGCCCTAGGCTCAGACGAAACGGCCTATTTTCAGGTTTCAGCCACCACGCTCGACGAAACCACCCTCAACCGCGAGTTGGCCCCCTTTAAGAAAGTCCGAGACAACTATCCCAAGACGCTTCTTACGCTCGACACGCTATTTGCTGACGCAAACTACGAAGGAGTTCGCAAGCGCAACGTAATCGACTGGCTCTTGGAGTAACTCGTAACGTCCAAAGCCCCGCCAACCTCTTGCCAAGGCGGCTGCCTCGATTATTTAAAGCACAAAGCCCCTCTTATCGGCCAAAACTGCAGTCTTGGTGAGATAAGAGGAGCTGGCCGTATCAGCGCTTCCGCGCGGGCGCCGCTGTCGTCACCGCTAGCGGCAGACAACGCCCACGGGCGCATTCGGGATCTTGGATATAGATGCGGACACCCAGCTTAGCGGTTGGCCGCATCTTTAAAATGCTATTGAAATGGCTCAGGTGCAGAGTCTAGCGCACGGCCTTGACCGCCGCCGTCAGATCGAACAACGAATCGAGCATAGCCTCGCAGCCATCCACCACGTCCTGCGGCAGCGGCACGATATCGGGGACGGCAAAGACATGGCAGCCGGCCGTGATGCCCGAGACGCAGCCGTTGCGCGAATCCTCGACCACGGCACATTCCTCGGGAGCAAAGCCCGCGCGCTCGCAGGCGAGCAGATACATCTCGGGGTCGGGCTTGCCGTGCACGACGTCCTCGCCACACGTTACCGTTTCAAACTTGTCAAAGAGACCGACCATCTTAAGGTTGCGCTCGGCCGTGACATGGCGCGATGACGTCGCAAGGCCCACGTGATAGCCCGCAGCCCGCAGCTCGTCCAGGCACTCGGCGGCGCCGACCTTAAGCTCCAGATCGGTCTTGACCATCTCGTCGCGAATCTCCTTGTGGCGACGATAGATCACCTCAGCGGTTTCTCTGCTGCCGTAATGTGCCTCAAGGATGTCCATAACATCGGGCAGCGTGCGACCGATAAACTGATGGATCAGCGCATCATCAATCGCGAGCCCCAGCTCAGCAGCGGGCGCTTTCCATGCCTTGATGCCCAGACGCTCGGTATCGACCAGCGTTCCGTCCATGTCAAAAATAACAGCCTTGATCATATCGGTCCCCCATCGACTCTCGCTGTCGCATTGCCGCAACTCTACCGCATTTGACAACTTGTATATAACGTATATACCATATTGCGCTTTCATTACATAGGTAGAAATCTTATGACAAGCAGCTCGGTAGGATTATAGTTTTCGACCGAGTACATATTGGTAAGGAATGTTTCATGCTTTCAGACACCACCGCACCTGCAGAGGAGCTTCAGGACAAACTCGCAGCGCTCGAACGGCTGCTTTTGGCATACGGACGCGTCGCCATCGGCTTTTCCGGTGGCGTCGACAGCAGCTTTTTAGCCGCGGTCTGCGCCCGCATCATGCCGGCCAGCACGCTTCTCGTTCACCTCACCACGCCGCTCATCGGCACGCCTGAACAGGCTTCGTTTGAGCGGTCCGTTGACGGGCAAGCCAATGAGGAGCCGCATTTTAAGCTCCCTGTGCTCAATCTTTCGGTTGATCAGTTGCAGCTCCCCCAAGTAGCCTGCAACGATGCCAATCGCTGCTACCACTGTAAGCAGGCCGGCTTTACCGCCATCGTCAACCACGCCAAGTCGCTCGGCTTTTCCACCGTCATCGATGGCAGCAATGCAAGCGATCGCGGTGACTACCGCCCTGGCATGCGCGCCGCAGAAGAGCTCGGCGTACGCTCCCCTCTTATGGAGGTCGGCTTTACCAAGGACGAAGAGCGCGAGCTGTTGCGCGCATGGGGCTATCCCGTTTGGAACCTGCCGGCGGGAGCCTGTCTTGCCACGCGCGTCCCCACGGGCGAGGAGCTTACGCGCGAGAAGGTCGATTTAATCCGCGTCTGCGAGGACTACCTGCACGATCTCGACCTGGCGCAGGTACGCGCGCGCTTGGTCGGCGGCTGCATGCATATCGAGGCCGCGCCCGCAGATGTCGCCAAGATCGCCGCCCTCGGCGGTGCTGCCGTCGACGGCGAGGGCAAGACCCCGTTGCCCGCCGCCATCGAGTCCGCGCTGCGCGAGCTGGGCTGCGCCCACATCTCCCCCGAGGTCACCCCCTACATCCACGGCAACATGAACCAGTAACACATCTCAATGAGTTGCGGTGGAATAGTTCCTGTTTTGCGGCCTATCGGGCCCAAACAGGAACTATTCCACCGCAACTTCGTTTGGCGGGCATTGACCCGCAGGCCTTCCAAAAAGGGACAGGTTTATTTTGGCAGGTTTTATCTGAGGAAACGTCGCGAGGCAGTCGCCCCTCCAGCACCTGTCCAACTTCGAGAGACACTAGAGGGCGACCTGGCCGCATCTACTTCTTCCGATAGCGGCGGTTGCGGCTCGTCGATGAACCCATTACTTCGATGAGCCCTTTATCCGCCATTTTTGGCAGATGGTAGCGGACGGACGAAATTTTGACCCCCGATGCAACCGCTATTTCTCGCGCCGTCATATCCACTTCGGCGCTGAGAGCCTCCAGGATCCTATCCGCTGTCGAAGCTGACGATCCTCTGCTCATATCGATAATCTCAAACGTGTCTTTGCCACATTTTGACAGGACATGTTTATCGACAAGATCCCCGCAGATCAGGCGAATGTCATCCGAATCCCACTTCAGGGCCTCTCGTATTTTTTGAACATCGCATACGCACCCATGCTCCCGCATAAACATGAGCAATGTTTCCTCGCAATCCGTCAGCTCGGTACCCACATGGCTCTGAATCCACGTGCGGTTTTCAGCAAGCTCCGCCCCGTGCCGGGAAAGCAGCACCGTAAACGAATCGGCCTTAACGATAAATTTCGGCCTTCCAAGCGAACGAGACTCCATCTCGCGAATCATAGCCGGGATACCAGATCCTTGGCTTTCCGCAACGGCCCCCTCGGCATGCCCTAACGGCGTCGCCCCCATTAGGCTCATGAGCTTTGGGTTTCGGCAGCGCGATTCCCCGTCTGCAAGATTGTCCACCGTCTTTCCGCCCCAAAGCCCACCGGGGTTTTTGATCTCTATTCTGTCTGGATAGATATCGACACTCACGGCCTGCCCCACAAACATGGGCGAATATTCTCGATGGATGCAGGCATTTGCCAAGGCCTCGCGCAAAACCTCCTGGGGAACTTCCCAATCCTCCCTTCTGCCAGCGCCTTGCACTATCGCCGCTTTGCGCAAGTTTCGTCCAATCGCGGCAAGGGCATCTTCGATGCAAGCCGGAATCGGGCCATCGCACAACTGGCGGTCAATAAACCGGGGTTGCCCGGGTGCAGATTTTTCCACATCGGAATGAACGGCGACATCGATCATCAGTTTGGGATAGAACTGCTGGGGGTAAATTCCCGCCGACAGAAGCCCTGCGAGCTTCACCGCACCATCCTTTGTAGTGATATTGAGTCTGACCAGCTGCTTTTCCAGCGTATCGGCCCCGCGCAAAACGCGCGGGGTCTGCAGCCGGCGATTTGCGATAATAGACCGCACGACATCTGGATCCAAATCCTCGACCGTTGCCTCCGAAACCACCGTGCCGTCTGCATCGCTCGGAAGCAACGCACTCTGCAGCTCATATAGCTCAGCGGGTGACATCTTGATATCTTTATCATCCACGCGCTTGTAGCTACCGTTCTGCACGCCGCGCGCGCCGATATAGCAAGGCTTCGCTTTAAGCTCAAGTTCAAAGATGCGCACCAGAAGCACCTGGAGCCCGTCGACCTCGCCTCGATCAAGCTCGTACCGCGGCGCATGGGTCACCACTGCCGCTGAGCCTCCGTCTCCGATACCCGAAACAAACTGATCGCGCACCCTATCGATAGCAAAGTTAGCCGAAGGAACAAATCCTTCGGCTTCGTTCAGGCCCAAAATAATGAGCCCACCCGCAGTGTTCGCAAAAGCGCTCACTGTCTCCCATACGTCTGCGCTCAATTTATTCGTGCAGGCTTTAACTTCTACCGATGCGTCATCAGTCCCTCGCCTGCGAAGGCGCTCAACGATAAGGCCAAGAGGTTCATCCAGCAGCATTGGCATTCCGTCTCTCTAAAACGATAGATTTATCTCTCTAAAGTATAGTATATCTCTCTAACTTTAGAGAGATAAGCACCTTATTTTAGAGAGACATTTAGAGAGATGTATCGAATTCGCTGTTAGATTACCTAAGGCTGTCTCTCTAACCGACTTTATCTTTAGAGAGACATTTAGAGAGACGAGCGCAATCTCTCTAACCATGGGCCCTGCTCTTTAAGGTGCACACTTCCTAACCGCACCCTAAGTTGCGGTGAAATAGCTCCCGATTAACCTGCCAAAAAGGGACAGGTTTATTTTGGCAGGTTTTATCTGGGGAAACGCAAACGGGGCCGCGACACCTTTATGGCGTCGCGGCCCTTTTCCTTGGAGAAGGATCGATTGATTGAACGGGATGACCGTTCTAGTCTTCGAGTCCGCTATTGATGAGCTCCGCAATCTCAACGGGATCGGTGCTCGCGCGCACCTTGTCACGGAAGCCGGCATCCATCAGCATCACGGCAGCCTTGGAGAGCAGACGCAGGTGCGTGGTTCCAGCCTCGCCGGCAGGCACGTACAGCGCGAGCGCAACGTCGACAGGCACCCCATCGAAGCTCGGCCATTCAACGGGCTCGACCAACTTAAGCACGGCAACGCCCGGCGTGTGAATCG
The DNA here is from genome assembly GCA_902493985.1 of uncultured Collinsella sp. Lineage (GTDB taxonomy): Bacteria > Actinomycetota > Coriobacteriia > Coriobacteriales > Coriobacteriaceae > Collinsella. Next base: position 17,073 of record CABURR010000043.1, read on the forward strand.
CGTCGCTTTTGGCATGCGGAACGGCAAAACCAGCGACAAGGCCGGTCTCGGCCTCGTTCTCGCGAGCAATAAAGGCAGCCTCTACGGCAGATGCGTCATCGGCAAAGCCGAGCTCGATGGCCTGCTCGGACAAATAATGCAGGGCGTTCTCGCGCGAGGCGGCAGTATGCCCGATCGTCACTTGGTTGGCAGATACAAATCCCATGGAAACCTTCCTTACAACGCGGACCTGACCGCAGCTTCGATGCCGTCGGCGTCCAAACCGTACTTATGCAGCAAATCGACCGCAGGGCCGGACTCGCCGTACACATCGCGCACGCCGACGCGACGCATCGGCACTGGATGCTGCTCCGCGAGCACCGAGGCAACGGCCTCGCCAAGACCGCCGATAATCGAATGCTCCTCGGCAGTGACCACGCGACCGGTCTTCTTGGCACTGGCTACAACCAGGCGTTCATCAAGCGGCTTGATCGTGTGCATGTTGATGACCTCGGCGTCGATGCCATCGGCAGCGAGCGCCTCGGCTGCCTCGAGCGCCTCGGCGACCATAAGGCCACAAGCGATGATGGTCACATCGGACCCCTCGCGCACGACCACGCCGCGACCAATCTTGAACTCATAGTCCTCGCGGTCGTTGATGACCGGCGTTGCCAGACGGCCGAAGCGCATGTAGACCGGCCCCTCAAACTCATAGGCGGCGCGCACGCAAGCGCGAGCCTCGATGTCATCGGCGGGAACGATTACCGTCATACCCGGAATCGTGCGCATGAGCGCGATATCCTCGCAGCACTGATGCGTGGCGCCGTCTTCACCGACCGAGATACCCGCATGCGTGGCGCCAATTTTGACGTTGAGGTGCGGATAGCCGATGGAATTACGCACTTGTTCGTACGCGCGGCCGGCGGCGAACATGGCAAAGGTGCTCGCAAAGGCAATGTGGCCCGTGGTCGCAATGCCGGCGGCAAGCCCCATCAAGTTGCTCTCGGCAATGCCGGCGTCGTAGAAACGCTCAGGATGGGCAGCCTTAAACTTACCCGTCTGCGTGGCGGCGGCCAGGTCGGCATCGAGCACTACAAAGTCATCGTGCTCATTGCCCAGCTCGACAAGTGCCTCGCCATAGCTAACGCGCGTGGCGACTTTCTTGACGTCTGCCATTAGAGCTCCTCCCCTGCTGCTGCGAGCTCGGCCATGGCCTGCTCAAACTGTTCATCGTTGGGTGCCTTGCCGTGCCAGCCCACCTGGTTTTCCATAAAGGAGACGCCCTTGCCCTTCACCGTCTCGGCGATAATGGCCACGGGCGAGTCGCTCACTTTGCGAGCCTCGGCAAAGGCGGCGGCAATCTGCGCCATGTCGTTACCGTCGGCGAGCTCGATCACATGCCACTTAAAGGCACGGAACTTGTCGGCAAGCGGCATAGCCGAGTTAACTTCGTCGATACTGCCGTCAATTTGCAGGCCATTGTGATCGACGATAGCGACGAGGTTGTCGAGCGCGTGGTTGCCGGCGAACATGGCCGCCTCCCACACCTGGCCTTCCTCGCACTCACCGTCGCCCAGCAACGTGTAGACACGGTAGCCGTCGCCCCAGTGCTTAGCGGCAAGCGCCATTC
>CABURR010000044.1 GCA_902493985.1 uncultured Collinsella sp.
CGTCAACACCGATCAGTTTGTTGACCTGCACGGCGTGGTCGAAGAGCTGTGGACCTCGTTTCGCGAGGAGACCAACTTTTTGGCCGAGGCCAAAAACCTCAACGATTTCTATGAGTTCCACAAAAGCGTGCATGGCGTGTCGTGCCCCAAGTCCTACCTGGACCTTTGCACCGAGCACGTCGTGGTCATGGACTACATCGACGGTATCTCCATTGCCGATCCCAAACGCTTGGCAGACGAGGGCTATGACTTGGAAAAGATTGGCGCTGCAATCGTCGAGGACTACTCGACGCAGGTGCTCGACGATGGCTTTTTCCATGCCGACCCGCATGCGGGAAACATCATTCTCAAGGACGACATCGTTTACTTTATCGACTTGGGCATGGTCGGACGCATGTCGAGTCACGATCGCGGTATCGTCAAGGACATGATTTTCGCCGTGGCCGAGGGTGACGTGCCCAAGCTCAAGGATTCGCTCATGCGCTTCGCCGTGACGCGTGGCGATTCGGCCGAGCTCGATCATTCGGCCTTTTTGTCCGACCTGGACTTTATCGTCGCCGACTTTGCGGGTCTTGACCTGAAGGATCTGGATATCGGCGAGTTTTTGACCTCGCTGTTAAACCTCGCGCGTAAGAATGACGTTGAGCTGCCGAGCGTGGTGACGATGTTCGCCCGCGGCATGGTGACGCTCGAGGGCCTGTTGACCGAGTACATGCCCAACGTCAACATGATCCAGATCATCCAGACGCACATCAAAAACGAGAAGAGCACCTACGCCCGCATGCGCGAGATGAGCCGCGATCTTGCCGCGAGCAGCTATCGCGCGGCAAAAGGCTCGCTCGAGGCGGCCGAGTATCTGGGCTTGGCTTCGCGCATGCTTACGCGCGGCCAGCTTAAGGTGAACACGCAGATCATGAGCAGCGATAAGGCGCTGCGACAGCTGGGTGGAATTATCGACCGCATGTCGATGGCGATTGTGATCGCCGGTCTGTTTATCGGTTCGTCGGTGGTGTACTACGCGCGCATCGAGCCGGTTGTGTTTGGTATCCCAGTCATTGGCTTTATGGGCTACGTGAGCGCGCTGGTGCTGGCGCTTATGCTGGGTCGCAATATCTGGCTCAACAGCCACGGCGGCAAGCACTAGAGGCTGCGACCGTCACCGCATTCTCCTATCGCAAACAATAGCTTTTACCTTGGGCTTCGCCTGCGTGCGAGGCCCTTTTGCGTGATAGCATATTGACGGTTTTAATCGATGGCCTAGATGGTGGTGCGGAGACGCACGAATGCGCGGTTTTCCTGCGCGTTTGGGAGAATCGGGGTGCAAGTCCCCGGCTGTACCAGTAACCGTAATTCCTCTTGGCTCGGGATGTTCGCGTCGCAGATCGGACGGCGCGCCCGAGTCGTTAAGGTTAAGTCGGATCGCCTCCCATCTTGCATGCGGCTGCGGCGTATGCCGCCGGTGTGCATAGGGCTCTGGAGGGAAGGGGGACCCCGATGGGGGAACTCGAGCGCAACATGCGCGATGACGTGGGGCAGCTTCAAGGCAACGCTCCAAGTACAGACAGTAGGAGACAAATGGATATGTTTGAGGACGAGTGCCAGCGTGCCTCGCTTCGTCGCCGTGGCGTAATCGCGCGCGGCGTGGCAAAGCGCTGCCTGGTGGCATTCCTGGCCTTCGCGATGGCCTTTGGCACCACGCCGGCTCAGCTGTGGGCCGAGGGTGCCGAGGGCATTACCGACGCTGTGGCTCAGGCTACGACGCCAGGCGAGGACGCAGCGCTTGCGGGCGGTACCGCTGAGCAGAGCGGCGCCGAGGTTTCGGATTCCGGGAGCGCGCCCGCAGCCAGTGCCGCCGCAAACGAGGCAGCAACTGGCGACGAAGGCTCGGCGACGGGGGAGAGCTCTGCCACGAGCGAGCAGTCTTCGACGGCAGCCGCTGGCCAAGCAGGATCTGCCGCCGCGGCTGCCGTTCAGACGGAGAACCCGACAGAAACCGGCGATGTCGCCAAGAAACAAGTCGAGGTCTCGTTCTCGATTATCGGCACCGATGCCGACGGCAAGGCTCAGACCTGGGTGGCGCCTACGCAGCTCAAGCTCGACGAGGGCGCGACGGCTGCGGATGCCTTCATTAAGCTGCAGGAGAAGACGGGCTTCAAGGCGAAGTACGATCCGAACACGGCATACGGTTTCTACCTCGAAAGCATCACCTCCCCGAGCGATGGCCGCACGCTTGCCTACGATCCGGCGACTCATGCCTACTGGCAGCTGTTCGTCGACGGCGCGTCTTCCTCGGTTGGCGCGAGCAGCGTCAAACTCACCCAGGGGCAGAAGATTGAGTTTGCCTTTACGGGTGGTAGCGCGTCCCCTGTCGTTAAGGACCAGCTTGCTGCGAATGTGACCGTCATTGGTCGCGATGCCCAGGGCAAGACTCAGACCTGGGTCGACAACGCGCAGTATGTGGTGACGTCCGGTTCGAGCGCGCTTGATCTTACGAAGGTCGCGCTTGAGGCGAATGATATTGACGCCGTTGCTGCGGGCTCCTTCATTCTGAGCCTTAAGTACAACGGTGTTGAGCTGGGTACGCCCCAAGATTATTCGACCTATTGGCAGCTGTTTATCAACGGCAAGTCGAGTGACTATACGGCGGACAATGTCACCATCCATGCCGGCGATACCGTCACGTGGTTCTACGGTGGCTGGGGCGACCAGTTGCCGTCCGATTCTGTCCATGCTTCCGTTCAGGTGCTTGGCAAGGACAAGGACGGCAAGCAGCAGGTTTGGGCTTCGACGGGCCAGACGAGTCTCAAGGCGGGCTCTACTGCTAAGGACCTGTTGGAGCAGACTGGTCTTAAACTCAAAGCTACAGAAGAGTCTTGGGGTTGGTACCTTAGGGGCATTACCTCGCCGCTTGACGGTAAGACCTATTGTGGCTCTGATGCTGCGACCAATAGCTATTGGCGCTTCTACGTAAAGGGCAAGTCCGACGCAAAGTACAAGTTCGCCGACGTTGGCGCTGGTGCCTACGAGCTCCATGAGGGTGACGCCGTCACCTTTATGTATGCTGGCGACAGCGATGCCCTCCCTGGCCAGGTGCTTGGATCCGCCGATATCATCGGCCCCGATGTCAACGGCAACAATACTCGCTGGGGCTCGGCAAGCAACGTTTCCCTGCCCGAAGGCTCTACGGCCCAGGACCTTATTGAGACGGTTCTGAAGGCGAAGGGCATCGATTACAAGGCCTCCCAGAGTGGTGCATACTGGTCCATTACTTCGCCGTTCGAAGACAAGTCTTACGGCTATGATGGTGCGACCGGTAAATACTGGCATCTGTATATCAACGGAGAGTCCTCATCTCTCTGTGCCAACCAGGTCACGCTCAAGAGCGGCGATAAGGTTACGCTTGCCTATACCACCGACGATTCGGCCATGCCCGATCCCGACAAGATTGTCGTGGACCCGAATGCGACGACTCCTGATTGGAATGCCGAGTGGGCCGGCTACGGCAACAGTGGCAACGGTTCGACCGTAACGGATGCCAAGACGCCTGCGCAGGCCGCCGGTCTTAAGTGGGCCTTCGATTGGAAGGCCGAGTCTGGTCAGCAGTATGCCAACTGCAGCGAACCTGTCATCGCTAACGGCTTTGTGTATATTGCGACCGAGAACGAGCTCATTAAGATCGATTCGTCCACGGGCAAAAAGGTTGCCTCTGCGCCGCTTGCCTCCAAGGTGAGCTATACCTCTCGTCCGATCTATACCAATGGCCTTATCATCGTTCCGCTCAACGGCGGTGCGGTCCAGGCGATTACTGCAGACAAGCTGATCTGCAAGTGGCTGACGCCCGGTTTGACGGACTTGACGCAGAGCTCCTGCACCGTCGTTTCGGACGGCGAGTACGTCTATGTTGGTACGGTCGATATTTCGTATGACGAGAACTACAACGCGACCTACGGCAACGGCTCCCTTAAGCGTATCAAGATTGCCACGGGCGAAGTCTCTTGGCAGAACATTGACGCTTCCGAGGGCTATTACTGGACTGGTGCGGCTTTGACGGATAAGTATGCCATCGTTCCTACGAGCGCGGGCACGCTTAAGTGCATTGATAAGACGACGGGCGATGTCGTTTCGACCATGAAGCTCGGCGCTGTTGCAAATGCCGATTGCATTGCCGATCCGTCCAATGGTTCGACCTTCTATCAGATGACGCACGACGGAAAGCTCCATGTGATTTCGCTTTCGGCGAAGGGTGTACTGAGCGAGCAGAAGACGGTTGATCTGGGCCTTACGAATAATCTGAGCGCCCCTGCGGTGTCTGGTGACAATCTGATTGTCGGCGGACAGACAGCTACTGGCTCTGCTCTGGTTCTCTATAACCTGAAGACGGGTAAGACCACGATGGTCGCTGCTGCCGACGGCAAGGCGCTGCCGGCTGGCCTCAACGGTATTGCTGCTACTCCGCTGGTGAGTGTTCAGGGCGGCAAGACCTATGTGTACTTCACCGTTAACAGCGCGGATAGCAAGGATTACGTCAACTACTCTGCTGGTGGTGGCGTGTATCGCTATACGCTCGGCGATGCAGAGGCGACGCAGATTTATGATGCGGCTGGCCATTACCAGTACTGTGACTCTCCGGTCATTGCCGATGCATCTGGCAACCTGTACTACATCAATGACTCGGGCACGCTGTTCAAGCTTGGGGCCGTTGAGTCTTGGACGGTTGCCTTTAATTCCAATGGCGGGTCTGCTTGCGACACTAAGTTTGTTGCTACGGCCGATGGCAAGCTGGTCAAGCCGGCCGATCCGACGCGCGATGGCTACACTTTCGGCGGTTGGTATACCGATGAGGCTTGCACGCAGGCGTATGACTTCAGTACGCCGGTGACGGCCGATCTGACGCTGTATGCCAAGTGGACCAAGAATGCTGTTAACCCTGGCGGCAATGGCGGTTCTGGCACTAATGGTGGCAACGGTGGCGCTGGCAACGGTTCCGGTGCTGGCACTGGCGCGGGTTCTGGTTCCGGCTCGAAGGGTGGCGCTATTGCCCCGGGCCAGAAGCCGGTGGCCAAGACGACGGTGTCGACCAAGACCGAGACCAAGGACAACAAGTCCAACAAGAAGGACTCCGATAAGTCCGATAAGAAGGACGAGAAGAAGTCTGACAAGAAGTCTGACAAGAAGTCTGACAAGAAGGACAGCAAGTCCGACAAGAAGTCCGATTCCAAGTCCGATTCCAAGTCCGATACGGGTGCTGCTTCCACGACCACTGCTAAGAAGTCCTCTGGTGCTTCCGAGCAGGAGACTGGCACCAATCCGCTCGCCATCGTTGGCATCGCCGCCGGCGTCATCGGTCTCGCCATCGTCGGCGTGTTCGTGTTCACCAAACGTCGGTAGGTGAGGGCTGTGTCCAATAAATCCAAGGACGCTGACCCTAAGCAACCAGATTCCTCGTTCATTCAGTTCGACGATGCAAAGCAACAGGGCGCCGCTTCGGCGGCGTCCGCCCCTCGACGGAAGGCGCTTACTGGCGTCCTGACCGCCGCGTGCGTTGCGCTAATTGTCATATCGCTGGGCTTCGTCCATCCTTCCGAGAGCGGCGCCTGGTCCATTGACTGGATCGTTCAGACCGTGACGGGGGAGAGCGTCGTCGCGAAGGACGCCAAGGGGTCTGACTCGACCGTCGCTTCGGGTAAAGCTGGCTCCAAGGATTCCAAATCTTCGGATGGTGCGAACGACGAGTCTAAGGGTTCGGATAAATCTGACTCTAAGAAGGAGTCCGAGTCTTCGGACAAGGAATCAAACAAGGGCTCGGATAGCAAAAAGTCCGAAGACAAGGATGGCAAGAAGTCTGGAGAGAAGAACAGCAATAAAAAGACCGACGGTAATCAGTCGACTTCTCAGAACTCGACTTCTTCTGGCGGGGCCGGCTCTACGCCTGGCGCCTCCTCCTCATCCAGCGGGGCATCTTCTGCCCCCGATAACGGCAACGCCTCTACTGGCGACCAGGGCAGCTCGCAGCAGCCTAGCTACGTAACGGTGACGGTTTCGGTCACATCGAGCGCCGTGGGCAATCCTGTGTCCTCTGGTGGCACCTTTACCTTTAACGAAGGCGCTACCGTCTACGATGCCCTGTGCGCGCTGGGCCTTTCTGTCAACGCACATGGCTCGTCGTACGGCACGTATGTCTCCGCGATTGGTGGTTTGGCCGAGAAACAGTACGGCGGCACGAGCGGCTGGATGTACTCCGTCAACGGCACAACGCCCATGACGGCCTGCAGCAACTACGTTCTCTCAAACGGTGACAACGTAGTCTGGTATTACGTCACAGGCTAGAGGCCTCGACATAGCGCGCCAGACGGGCGGTTCGGATAAACATCCGGGCTGCCCGTTTTTCATGCGTAGAGGACTGGGTCGCCGGGTCTCTCGGCAAACAAAAACCGGTTGGAATGGGAATTCCAACCGGTTGTACATTCAAGCAAATAGTGAATCGACTACGACCGTGCGCCCTCGAGGAAGAAGCGGCGGCTGAAGTAGTTGTACCAGGTGACGAGGAACGTTGCGATGGCCTTCATGGCCTGGTAGCCGATGCTCAAAAACGTGACGCCCACAAACATGTACAGGTCGTTGAGGCCCAGACCGATCACCGACAGGATGGTGAAGATCGTGAACTCGCGCTTGCGGCTCATGCCTTCGCGATGGTCGAACACGTACTTCATGCTGAGCCAGTAGTTGACCACGACGGACGTGATAAACGAGACCGTGGTGCTCATCAAGAAGTCGAGGTGGAACAGCTCGACGAGCGCAATAAGCATGCCCCAGTCGATGCCAAAGGAGATAAGACCCACGACAGCAAACTTGAGGAACTGCTTGGTATGAGGTTGTGCCAGTGCCTTGCGCACGTAATCACATCCAATGCGTTGACGAATCGAGCAGAGGATACTTTAGAGCTTTTGCAAGGGAAACGTAAGGTCTTTGCCAAGAACTATACGAACTCGCCAAATTTTCAAGAGCTAATCCGCAAACGTTGAAAATTTGCCCGTAAACGAACGATGCCCACGGGCGATACTGTGCTGAGCGCGCATTGTCCGTGGGCATCGTAAGGCCGTAAGGTTGCGAGTTACTTGGTCTCGTCGCCCTCCAGGAAGATCTTTCGGGTCACAAAGTTGTACACCATGACAAGCGCGGTGGCGCAGATCTTGGCGATATTGGCCTCGAGCCCCAGACCGGCGTTGAGTGTCAGCACGATACCGTCGTTGAGTGCCAGGCCGATCACGGACAGCACGACAAAGATAATGAACTCGCGGCGGCGGCTCATGCCTTCCTTGTGCGCAAACACGTACTTCATGCTTGCGAGGTAGTTAAAGATAAGCGAGACGATAAAGCCGCTGGTGTTGGCGATTAGGATGTTGAGGCCCAGACCGTAGTGGAGCAGATTCATGATGCCAAAGTCGATAACCGTGGCAATGACACCGACGACGCCAAATTTCATGATCTGCGCAAGGAGCTTTTGCATGGTACCTGCCTTAAGCTGGCGCCGAAGCGCCGCGGGGATGACAAACTCAGCAAGTTTAGCCAATCCCCGTGGGTGGTGCTAGGCGCGCTCCTCGATAGCACCGTTTCTATATGCATCGAGCAGCTGACGCAGGTCCTGGATTTGGCTGCGGATCTTGGCGCCAGTATCGGTGTCGCTCACCATGCGGCGACGGTCTGCTTGGTCAAAACGGTTGGTCTCGCTTTCGATGTCCACGTTGCGCGTGAGTGCCTCGGCAACCGTCGTAAAGGCCCGGTGCGACTTGAGGCGGCAGCCGCGCGAGCTCGAGATGAGCGTATAGCCGGCGATACCCGTCTTGGGATGGTAAGCGCGGCAGAAGCCGCCATCGATGACCAGCAGCTTGCCCTCGGCGCGGATGGGCTGCTCGCCCTTGGTGGTTTTAACGGGCGTGTGGCCGTTGATGATGTGGCCGGTCGGCGAACATGCCATGGGCGCGACGCCAAACTCGCGCATGATGTCATCGCAGACCGAGGGCGACTTGGTAAGCGTAAAGTACGGGTCCATCGGCTCGACCCAGGTGCTCTTATCGGCGATATAGGCGCGCTCAAAGGTACGCACCAGGCGTCCACTGGCGGGCGAGTTAAAGCCAATCCACAGGTACCACATCCAGTCGAGGGCGTCGCGGTCGCCCACGCGCCAGGCGCGGCGGGCGATGTGGTCGCAAAAATCGAGATAATCGCGGCCAGCGTGCCAGGTGCCCAAGCAGTTCATGCTGCTAAAGGTGCCGTCTTCGTTGAGCGGCACGCAGCCATGGAACAGCAGGTTGCCGTTGGTGACCTTGTACATCGAGCCGTGGGAATAGAGGAAATCGATATGGCGATGCAGGTGATCGGCGGTGACAAACTCGGACACGAGCTTGTCGATGATGTGCTGCTCCTCGGGCGTGAGCGTATAGGGGTCCGCCGGGTCGACGGTGGGGAAGTCGTTGGTCGTGAGCGGCCACACGCTGCCGTCGGCGAGCGTGACCGTGCCGGTGTCGTGATTAATCTTGTCGAGTAACAGGCGATCGGTCATATCGAACTCGGGATGGCGCTGGATAATCTGGCCCTCGAGCTTAAAGAGCAGCACGTTGATGGCCTTGATCAGCGGGGTGATGGACTCACCGGCGGTGTAGGTGGCATCGGCAAAGGCAACAAGCTCACGCAGCGAGATGCCGTAGTCGTTCTCGAGGATCTCGTAATTGTCGTAGCGTAGGTTGTTGCGCAGCACCGTGGCGATGCAGGCGGGCTCACCGGCCGCAGCGCCCATCCACAGCAGGTCGTGGTTGCCCCACTGGATGTCCAGCGAATGATAGGTGAGCAGGCGGTCCATAATCTTGGCCGCGCCGCCGCCGCGGTCGAAGATATCGCCCACCAGGTGCAGGTGGTCGACGGCCAGGCGCTTGATGAGCGAGGCGAGCGACTCGATAAAGTCGTCGGCGCTGGCGGTCTCCAGGATGGACTCCACGATGCGCTCGTGATAGCGCACGCGATAGTTGTTCTCGTCCGGGTGCGTGTGCAACAGCTCGTCGATGATATAGGCGTAGTCGCGCGGGATGGCCTTACGCACTTTGGAGCGCGTGTAGCGGCTCGAAAGCGAACGAGCGACCATGATGAGCTGGTCAAGCATCGTCTTGTACCAGGTGGGTGAGTCCTCGCGCTGGCTGCGGACCAGCTCGATCTTCTCGCGCGGGTAGTAGATGAGCGTGCACAGCTCGCCCTTTTCGTCAAAGGAGAGCGTGTCGCCAAAAATCTCGTCGACATGCTCGCGCACGACGCCCGAGCAGTTGTTGAGGATGTGCATAAAGGCTTCGTACTCGCCATGCACGTCGCTCATAAAATGCTCGGTGCCCTTGGGTAGGTTGAGGATGGCCGAGAGGTTGATAATTTCGGTAAACGCGGATTGTTCGGTGGGGAACTGTCTCGACAGCAGGCGCAGATACTTAAAGTCTTGCGGGTTGCGATCGAATGCGACCATGAAACACCTTCCGATGGAGCTGGTAAAACTGATAAACAGCGTCAAACGTTTATCAGTATGCGCCGCTTTTGTTTCGATTTTGCGCCAGCGGCTGAATTGTCGGCTGAACGGTTTGGTAAATCGATTTAGTTGAGGTAGATATGGCGGTTGAGTGGAGACGACAGAAGGTGTTTTCTCAGATATTTATGCGTGGGGCCGGTGGAGACGATGGTGGTAAAGATGTTCGCTATTTTTGGTTCGATTTGGTAAATAGTGGACATATGTACCGTATGTAGGCTCACTGTGCGATAATTTGCGCAGCAATGAGTAAGGAGCCTCATATGAGTGATTTTGTCCTGACCTGTGAATCCGCCGCCGACCGAACCCGTGAGTTCTTTGCGTCGCGCAATATCCCTGTCGTGTGTTTTCATTACGAGATCGACGATGTTGTCTATACGGACGATCTGTATCAGTCGATTACGCCGGACAAGTTTTTTGCCCAGATTGCCGCGGGCGCCATGCCCAAGACGTCTCAGGTGAGCGTGGGTGAGTACGAGGAGTTTTGGGAGCCGTTTGTTGCCGAGGGTAAAGACGTGCTGCACCTGACGTTGTCGTCGGGTATTTCGGGCACGTATGGATCGGCCTGCGTTGCGGCGCAGATGCTCGCGGATCGCTATCCCCAGGGCGGCAAGGTACGCGTCATCGATTCGCTGGCGGCGTCTTCGGGCTTTGGCCTGTTGCTGGAATATGCCGCCGACGTGCGCGATAGTGGGGCTTCACTCGACGAGACGGCCGCTTGGATCGAGGAGCACAAACTCAACCTGCACCACTGGTTCTTCTCGACCGATCTGTCGAGCTACCTACGAGGCGGTCGCATTTCGGCTGCGAGTGCGATCATCGGCACGGCGCTTAAGATTTGCCCGCTTATGACGGTCGATTGCGACGGCAAGCTGTCGCCACGTGAGAAGATTCGCACTAAGAAGCGCGCGATTTCCGAGATGGCCAAGACCATGATGGCACACGTGCAGGACGGTGCGGATTATTCGGGTAAGTGCATCATGTCGCACTCGGCGTGCCGCGAGGATGCCGAGGCAGTTGCGGCGCTGATTGAGGAACAGGTTCCGCAGCTTAAAGGCAAGATTGAGATCAATGACATCGGTACTCTGATTGGCTCGCATACCGGACCTGGTACGGTGGCGCTCTTCTTTATGGGCGACAAGCGCGTGGATTAACGTTCGTGGGCTGGCTGACAGTTTTAACTGCTGCGCCTGTCCCTCCTGACATTCGATAACAGCAAGGCCCGTCCCGTTGTTTGTGGGGCGGGCCTTGCTGTTGCGGCTAGCGTTTCTTTCCGCGGAAGAAGAAACCGTGCAGCGAGGGCTTGAGTCCGCGGTTGGCGCGACGCTCCTCGATATGATCGTGGATTGAAGCGACGCGCTCGATGACTTCGTCGGGAATTGGCACATCGGGATTCATGTTCTCGACCTGGCTGACCTCGGCGGCGGCGACCTGATCGATAATGGGCACATCGTCGCGCGAGATGACAGGTGTGGCGTCTTCCTTCATCTTGCGATAACGCTGCATCATGTCGGCCTGTAGCTGCTGGGCCGAAGGCGGCGTCCAGATGATGGCGTTGGCGCCGGCGGCGATGGTTTCACGGATGCTCTCTGGCGTCTTGCCGCCCGGCGCGATGAGCGGCAGGTTGGGGTAGTGCTCGCGCAGCTCGCGTAGGACCTGGGGCGTGTTCTTGCCGGCGGCGATATTGAGAATCTTGGCGCCGGCGCGCACCTTGGCGTGGGCATCGTCGTCGCAGCGAACGACCGTGGCGATGACGGGGATGTCGGCGATGTTGGTGATGTGCTCTACCATCTCGGCAGTAGCGGGGGAGTTGACCACGCAGCCCGCCGCGCCCTGCATCTCGGAGACGGCTGCCATCTGCACGGAGCGCTTACCGGTCGTAGTTCCGCCGCCCACGCCTACAAAGACCGGGCACTCGGCGACGGTCAGCAGCGCTTGCGTAATGGCGGGCTGCGGCGTGAAAGGGTAGACCGCAAAGACGGCATCGGCGTTGGAGTTGCGGATAACCGCGACGTCGGTGGTGTAAATGAGCGACTTGATGCGTCGGCCGAAGAGCGTAAAGCCGCTGGCCTCCTCGATCTCGTCGGGCATACGAAGGGCCGCCTTGCGCAAACGCCCGTCGATGGGCAGCGGCTCCATGGGGAGCAGTCCGTTGGGGGTCACGGCTACCTGGGGCTCGGTGAACTCGTCTGCGAGCTCGACCTCGGAGAAATCGACCGAGGCGACGATGTCCTCGTGAACCTCGGCGGGTACATCGATGGGAGCTTGGTCGTTTGCCGCGGCAGGCGTGTCGAAGGAGCTGGTGCCGACGAAGGCGTCGACGCGCTCATTTAGATCGTTGAGGGTATCCATGGAGGCTCGATTCTATGCGATGGTGGCCGGCGGGGTGCCGACAGCGTTGCGATTGCTAAATCGTTTGATGAGTTGATTTTTCCCCGCCGCGCCATCCGTTAGACCGAAGGGCTGGCGAACGTGAAGGAGCTGTGGTGGCGGGTATCGAGGTGCTATCTTGAAAGTCCCGTTTAAAAGAGAGGTGACGCGGTATGGAATTGACAGCAATGTTTGGCTCGATTGGCCTGTGTGTGGCCGCAATCGTTGCCGCCGCGGTCATCTACTTTGTGGTCACGGCCATTAAGGGCAAAAGAGCCGAACGCAAAGAGCGCGCGATGCTTAAACAGCATCGCGACCAGCAGGGCAAACGCGCACAGAGATAGCTTGTTGAGTTTTGGATCCGTGCGCTAGCTGCGTTTTCGGATTAGGGCAATGTAGAAGCCCTCAAAGTCGCGGCTAGGCGGAATGGTCAGCGTGCCGGGCATACCGTTGGCGACGGACGAGACGTGGCCGGCGGCGATGGCCTCGGTGAGGGCGTTGCACTCGATGCGTGGCTCTTCGCCAGCTTCCTGAGCACGGCGCGTTTCACTTTCGCTCGGCGTGCCGTCGAGGGGGATAAGCTCGCAATCCATGTGCTTGTCGAGGGCCTCTTGCAGGGCGTCCTCGTTTTCCTGCGGCAAGATCGAACAAGTCGAATAGACGAGCGTGCCGCCCGGTTTGAGGGCACCCATGGCGCGGTCCAGAAGTGCTCGCTGCGAGCGGGCGCACTTGCTCAGCAACTGCTCGGTGAGGCCGCGCAGGCTTTTCTCGTTGCCGCTGATGACGGTGCCCGTGCCGGTGCAGGGAGCGTCGAGCAGGATGCGGTCAAAGCGGAAGAACTCGTCGAGCTCGCGTGCGTCGATGCGCATGACGGGCACGTTTTTGGCGCCCTGGCGATGGAGGTTCGACTCGAGCTTTTCGGCGCGGGGGATGCTCATCTCACAGGCGGTGAGGTGTGCCTGGCCCTGGGTGAGGGCGGCGATCTGCGTCGTCTTGCCGCCAGGGGCTGCGCACATGTCCAGGATGTCCTCGCCTGCCTGGGCGCCCAGGACCAACGGCGGCATCATGGATGACAGGCTCTGCAGGTAGATCTTGCCGTCGCGGTAGATGTCGAGATCCCACAGATCGGAAACCTGGGCCTCGGGCAGGATAAAGGCGTCTGGGTACCAGGCGACGGGGTTGTGGGCGATGCCGGCGGCATCGAGCGCCGCAGCGATGTCCTCGGCGGTTGCCTTGAGCGTGTTTGCGCGCAGCGTGACCGGGCGTGTGGCCGCGGCGCCGAAGCCCTCGATCATGAGCTCGGCATCGGCGGGCGCATAGGCGCCGGCGACCGTGTCGACCATAAAGCGTGGCAGGTCGGCGGCGGAGTGTTGGGCGGCAAGCTGGTCGGAAAGCTCGGTAGCAGCAAACTGCCTAAGCTTGAGCTCGGGCTTAACCTGCTTTTTTTGCTTACGACGACGCGGCTTGGACATCCGTCTTTCCTTCCACCTAAATGATTGTTCTGGGCGCGTTGCTGCAGGCGTGTTTTAGTACTGGCTCTCGTGCTTGCTGAAGAAGTCGAAGCGCGGGGGCAGCGGCTTCACGCGGTGCTCACCGGGCTTCTCGCCCAGGCTCTCCACAAACTCGTCCGTGGAGGCAAAGATGTTATCCCAGCTAAAGAAGGCGACCGGGTCAACGTCGAAGTACTCGCAGATGAGCTCGCAGCCGGCCGGCACAATACCGTGCATGAGCACGGTCGCCACGCGCAGCTCGGTAAAGGCGTCGACCAGGGCCTGCGTCATGGCGGCGTTGGCTGGCTCGCCCTCGAGCTTGTTGGCGGCCTTGGAGGCGTCGCTCCAGCGCTTGTTGGCGGCGCGCAGGTAGTCGTCGCACACGGCAAGCGCGCGGTGCGTCTCGAACTTGTACATGGCCTTCTCAAAGGCGAGGGCTGCCTGCTCGGCAGCCTCGACCACGGTGTCAGAAGCGGTGCCGGCGGGGATGCAGCCGTTGCGGTAGGGGCTCTCGTCGCCTTCCTTGACGGCGACGCCGTAGAAGCAGCTGCGGGCCAGGCGGTTGAACACGCCGGTCAGCAGCGCGCTCTCCTTAAGGGCCGGGTCTATAACGCGCTTGTCGTCGCAGGCGCGCACCTCGTTGCCGTCCTTGTCCTTGCCGGTCACACGCGTGTCGTATGCCTTAGGGCTAAAGCTCACCGGCTTCTCGGACAGGCCGAGCGACAGCCAATGCGCGCGCATCTGCTCGCAGGTGTAGTGGTTGAGCAGGTCGTCTGCCGGCGGGGGAGGCGTCTGCGAGGACGAGCTGGCCTTTTTGCCCATGTAGAGCAGGTGGTAACAGGCACTGACGGTGCTCTGCGTGAGGTCCCAACCCAGGGCCTCCCACATGGCGGTCTGCGCGATACAGTAGAAGTAGATGTTGTCCTGGCCAATGAACTGGTAGATCTGTGCGTCGTCCGAGCACCACCAGTCGCGCCAGTCGAGCGAGCTGTGCTGATAGGTCGGCGCGGGCACCTGGGTGGAATCGGCGGCTGGCTCGCCCATGAGGGCGGCATCCTGGGCGGCGACACCCTCGGTCACGCCGGCGGCCTTGGCATCGCGTGCGAGCACGGTGCGGGTGTAGCTGATGGGTGCCCACAGGCTCTCGGGCCAGCACCAGCAGGTGACGTCGGAGACGCCATCGACTTCGGGCACCGGAACGCCCCAGTCGATGTTGCCGGTGATACGGAAGGGCACGAGCGCCTTGCCGCTGCGGAAGCGCACGCCACCGTTGGCGAGCACTGCGTGGGCATCGTCGCGCTCCTTCCAGCTGGGGAAGGTGACGGTAAAGCTGCTCTTGTTACCCTCGGGCTCCAGCACAGTGTGCTCGGGCAGCTGGTCCTCGACGGCGTCGAAAGCCTCGCGGAACTTGTTCTGAATATAGAGCTGCGCCGGCAGCAGCCACTCCTCCATGGTCTTGGAGACCACGGAGCGAACCTGCGGGTTCTGGGCGAGCTTGGCGGTATAGGTCTTCATAAAGTCGAGGTAGGCCGGCAGGTCAAAGTAGAGGTTGTCGACCGGACGCAGCTCGGGCACCTCGCCGGTGAGCTGGCTTTTGGGCGCGATGAGCTCCTCGGGCTCAAACTGGTGACCCAGGTCGCACTCGTCGGCATAAGCCTTCTCGGACTTGCAGCCCTGGATGGGGCAGCGGCCGATCACCTGACGACCGTTGAGGAACGTGCCGGCCTTGGCATCGTAGAACTGCAGCGTGGAGCGCTTGGAGATGGTGCCCTGCTCGTGCAGGCGCTTGATAATCTCGGCGGTCACCTCGTTGTGAATCTGCGCAGCCGGCTCAAGGCCCGAGCCGCCGTAGATGTCGCAGCTGATGTTGTAGTTGTTGAGGGTCGCGGCCTGGCGGGAGTGATTGGACTCGACATACTCGCCGATGGACTTGTCGTAGCTTTCGTTCTCCTTGAGCTTGCGGTAGCTCTCCATGATGGGCGAGCCGTAGCAGTCGGTGCCCGAGGTGAAGATGACGTTCTCGCGGCCCAGACGGTCGCGCAGGAAGCGGGCGAAGAAGTCGGCGGGGACAAAGACGCCGCCAACGTGGCCAAAGTGAAGGCCCTTGTTGCCATAGGGCTCGCCGGCGGTAACGATGGCGCGGCGAGGCCAGCTGGGACGGTCGTTCATGGAGTATTTGGATGCCATGGGACTCCTTCGCATATGGTGAGAGCGCAGTCGGGCGTGGGGCTCGGCGGCGCGGTGGTCAATTCGTGCATATCGTTCGACATTATCGCACATGCGGACGGGTACGTGACAGGGGCGCTATCCTAAGATGCTATGAATGAGATTTCCAACATACATGCGTTTGAAGACGAGGATTTCCTGCACGCCTGCTTTGTGTGGGGGATGGTCGTGCTTGGCGTGTTTGCCGTGTGCCTGGTGCCGGTGTTTATGCTGCTGGGTGGGCTCGCGGATCTGGATGCGGCTGACGCGGGTGGCTGGACGGCTGTCTTGGGCTGGATAGTCGGCTTGGCTGCGGTTTCTGCGGCGTCATTTGCCGTGCACGAGCTGGTGCATGCAGCGTTCTTTAAGTTGTTTGCGCCCGCGGGTGCGCACGTGACTTTTGGAGCGAACCGTGAGACGTGCATGATTTATGCCTGCGCCGAGGGGATTGTGTATTCGCGCCGGCGGTACGTGGCGATTTGCCTGGCGCCGACGGTTGTTGTGACGACAGCGTTTGCCCTGGGGTTTGCGTTTTCGGGCTATCCGCTGCTGTGCTATCTGGCTGCCGGCTTGCATTTGTCGGGCTGTGTAGGCGACTGGTATTACGTGCGGACGATCCTGCGCGACCGCCGCATTGCCGCCTGCGAGGACACGTCCTTTGGCGTGCGCTTTTTCGGGTGAGGAGATGTCGATGAGGCCGTTGTTGTTGCACGCTTGCTGTGCGCCGTGCTCACTTGAGCCGGTTCGCTTGCTGCGCGAAGAGGGGTTTGAACCCACGATTTGCTGGACCAACCCCAATATTCAGCCGCACGATGAATGGCAGCGGCGCTTGGACGAGCTACGCCGGTGGTGTGCCGATGGCGACATCGAGCTTATCGAGGCGGGGGAGGACCGCGAGCGCTGGGAGGCCGGCGTGGCCCCGCTGGGCGCCGATCGACCCCGTCGCTGTCGCGCGTGCTATGCCCTGCGCTTGGCCGAGGCGTGCCGCGTGGCCCAGGAGCGCGGGTTTGAGTTTGTGGGCACGACGCTCGCCGTCTCGCCGTACCAGCTGTTCGACACCTGCAATGACGTGCTTGAGCGCTTGGCGGCGGCACATGGGCTCACCCCGGTGATTCGCGATTTTCGCCCGTATTACCCCGAGGCGACACGCCGTTCGCGCGAGCTTGGCATGTATCGGCAGAACTACTGTGGTTGCCGCTTCTCGGCTGTCGAGGCGGCCATGGACCGTGCCCGCATCCGCGACGAGCGCAAAGCGTCCAAAAAGTAGCTCTTTTGGGCTGGCAGCCTGCTAGGATGTAGGGCGAACTTTAGCTATATAAGGAGTATCCGACGTGTCTATGCGTACCGATGATTTTGACTACAACCTTCCTGAGGAACTGATCGCCCAGGCTCCTGCCGAGCCGCGCGACTCCTGCCGCCTGCTGGTGGTGGATCGCAAGGGCTCCCAGGCGGGAACGCCGCTGGAGCACGGCGGTACCGTTGAGCACCGCATCTTCCGTGACATCATCGACTATATCGAGCCGGGCGACGTGCTCGTCATCAACCAGACGCGCGTGATGCCGGCCCGCCTGATCGGTCGCAAAGCCGGCTCGGGCGGCGTGGTCGAGACCCTGCTGCTCAAGCGCCGCGAGGACGTGGATCCGCTGGGCCATGTTTGGGAGTGCTTGGTCAAGCCGGGCAAGCGCCTGAAGCCCGGTGTTCATATTGAGTATCGCGCCGGTGGCGCCCATGCGCCCGAGGGGGCTCCCGTGGTGCTGACGGCCGAGGTCGTCGACTTTGTCACCGATAGCCGCGGCGGCCGTCTAGTGCGTTTTGAGCCGGCTGGTTGCAACGCCGCCGGCGAGCCGCGCACGCTCGACGAGGCCATTCACGCCGCCGGTCATGTGCCGTTGCCGCCCTACATTACCGATTACGAGGGCGATCCCGAGAAATATCAGACCGTGTACGCCATGAAGGAGGAGCACTCGGCTGCCGCTCCTACGGCGGGTCTGCATTTCACTCCTGAGCTCATGGCCGCTATCGAGGCCAAGGGTGCCAAGTTTGCCGCCGTCGAGCTCGAGGTGGGCATCGATACCTTCCGTTTGGTGGAGGAGGACGACCCTACGCAGCACGTCATGCACACCGAGCGCTACCACGTGTCGCAGGAGGTTGTCGACGCCGTGCATAAGGCCAAGGCCGAGGGTCATCGTGTGATCGCCGTCGGCACTACCGCGGTGCGCTCGCTCGAGAGCGCGTTTGACGCAGAAGCCCCGGTGTTCGATCCGGCCGTGACGGCGCGCTATTTTGAAGGCCGCGAGGACGGGGCCGACACGCTTGGCCGCGGTGACATCGTGGTGCGCGAGAACGCCACGACGCAGCTCTACCTCATGCCCGGCTCGACCTATCACGTGGTAGACGCGCTGATCACGAACTTCCACGTGCCGCGCTCCACGCTCATGATGCTCGTGAGCGCACTTGCCACCCGCGACCAGATCATGGATGCCTACGCTGCTGCTATCGAAGAACGTTACCGCTTCTTCAGCTTCGGCGACGCGATGCTCATTCAGTAGGTTACGGCGTTTTACAAACGCCGTAACCGGCCGACGCTGCAAACCCGCCAGAGCGGCAATCTGCCTTTCAACTTCGGCGGCATGACCAGGAAGATTCCGCCGTTCTGCCGAACGGCGGACCGTGCGACGCTGCGCGGGCCGCATTTGGACAATCTGACGTTCAACTTCAAGGGCGCGACCAGAAGGTCAGCGCCCTTTCGTTTCACGTCACCTTGTCTCAAATGCGGCCCGCTCGCTGTCCGTCCTCTACCTGCGGCGTTGTCTTGCTCCGGATGCGGCAGTTAGGGACGTTCCTTTTAATATGAGCAGGACATTGTCAAGAGGCAAAATCGGGCCTGGCCCCAACGATATGGGGTCAGGCCCTCTCCCTATATCAACACGTCCGCGGCGACCTCGGCGTGTCTTCCCGACGCTCGTCTTTGCAGTTTAA
>CABURR010000045.1 GCA_902493985.1 uncultured Collinsella sp.
CTTATCCGAGGGCTTTATGGAACAGCACCAGCATTATCAGAGCCTGCAAGATCAGGCATACAACGCATTGCGCTCCAAGATCATCTATGCCGAGCTCAAGCCCGGCACGCGCCTTTCGGCGATTGGTCTGGAAAAGGAGACGGGAATCGGGCGCACGCCCATTCGCGAGTCCTTTGTGCGCCTGCGTGAGCAGGAGCTGGTGGAAACGCGTCCCAAAAGCGGCACCTACGTTTCTAAGATCAGCATGGAACGCGCCGAGAACGCCTGTTTCTTGCGCGAAAAACTCGAGAGAAGCGTGCTCATTAAATGCTGCTCTGCCGCCACACCCGAGCAGAAGTGTCGGCTCGAGCAGATTCTTGCCGAGTCCGAGTCGCTCGACCATAGCGAAACGCGTCGCTTTTTCGACCTGGATAACCTGTTCCATGAGACGTGTTTTGAGATTGCCGGTCGTCACATGTTGTGGGATTGGATGAAGAGCATCAACACGCATTTTGAGCGATACAACTGGTTGCGTATGGTGTCGCAGGATCTGGATTGGGAGCCGATTCGTCGGCAGCATCGCCGGATTCTCGAGGCCATTAAGAGGGGCGATACCGACACGGCGAGCTATCTGGCCGAGACGCACCTGCACCTGATGCCCGAGGAGCAGGGCCCGGTTATCGCCTTGCATCCCGACTATTTTGAGCTGTCCAAAGACTCGTTCATCTAATCAATCCCCATATAAGTTGCGGTGAAATAGGGACTGTTTTGCGGCCTAGGTGGCGCAAACAGTCCCTATTTCACCGCAACTGCATTGGGGCGTAACCGGGGCATAAAGCCGCGGCGCCGCTTGGAAGAAAAGACCGGAAGCAAGAGTCCATTCCTCCAGACGGCGCCGCAGCTGTTTTGATGGCTCGGCTTTTACCGAAGTGGCTCAGTTGAGCGCGACTGCCAGCCGATTATACAAAGCGGCTCGGGGGCGTGTCGCTTCCGTCACGTTCTATCAGCATACAAGACGGTTTTGGTTCTTGTTCGTGACGGAAACGGCGCGCTTCCGAGCCGCTTTAAAAGAAAGGGGGCGAGGTCTAGGGCACGCCCCCTTTCACGATAGAGAGCTAAACCTAGCCGCGGACCTTTTTGACGACGTCCATGGCCTCGCGGGCGATCTGCTCGACCTTGAGGAAGTCGCCGTCGGCAAACAGGGCCGGCTTGACCATCCAGGTGCCACCGCAGGCGATGATGGCAGAGGAGCTCAGGTACTCCTCGACGTTGGCAGTGCTCACGCCGCCGGTAGGCATAAAGCGGTGACCGACAAACGGAGCGGCGAGGGCCTTGATGGTGTTGAGACCACCATACTGGGACGCGGGGAAGAACTTGGTGACCTTGAGGCCCAGGTTCTCGGCTGCGGTAACCTCGGAGGGGGTCACGGTGCCGGGAAGGACAGGCAGGTCGATGTCGATGCAGTGCTTCACGACGTCCTCGTTGTAACCCGGGGAGACGATGAACTTGGCACCGGCTGCGCGGGCCTGCTCAACCTGCTCGACGGTCAGGACAGTGCCGGCGCCAACGCACATCTCGGGCTCGGCCTCGGCCATAGCGGCGATGCACTCGGCGGCGCAGGCGGTGCGGAAGGTGACCTCGGCGGACTTCATGCCAGCTGACATAAGGGCGTGGGCGAGCGGAGCAGCGTCCTCGACCTTGTCGAGCACGACGACCGGCACGATGCCCAGGGACTCAAGCGTGGTGTAGAACTGATCGAACATGATGTTCCTTTCGATGTGTGGCGCGCATGGGCGCGTGATTGCCAAATGTGCTGGTCAGGAGCCGATTTTGGATTGGTTATCGGAGGCACTGCTTGGGGTCACAAGCAATTCCAAAACCGGCTGCTCGACCAGTCATGTAGGGAATGTCAGGCAAAACCGGAATGGGACTGGTGGTTTTGCCCGACCGGAGGAATCGGGGAGCGGGCCGCAGGGGTATGGGATTGGAAAGCTGCGGCCCGCGGAATGGAGACGGATTAGCGCGCGACGCGGGTGCCACCGTCGGCGGCGGATGCCACAGCGGCGATCTCGTCAGCGGTCACCAAGTTGGAATCGCCCTTGATGGTGAGCTTGAGGATCGAGGCTGCAATCGCGTAGTTAACGGCGTCCTGCGGGTCAAAGTCGTTGATGAGGGCATGGACGAGGCCGGCGTTGAAAGCGTCGCCGGCGGCAACGCCCTCGAGCACGTGTACGTCGTGAGCAGGGGAGAACCAGTGCTCGCCACTCTCGGCGTCAAAGAGCATGCCCATCCAGATGGAGCGCTCGACGCAGGAGATGTTGCGGACGACCGAGGCGACCTTCTTGCAGCCGTACTCGGCGCAGATCTGGCGGGCCATCTCGACGTAGGTGTCGCGCTCCTCGATGCCATGGGCAAGGGAGCCAGAGACGCAGGTCATGCCAAGGCCGGCAGGCGCGTCCTCGTCATTGGCGATGCAGATGTCGACGAGCGGCAGGAGTTCCTTCATGGTGGCCTGCGACTTCTCGGGCGACCACATCTTGCCGCGATAATTCACGTCGCACACGGTCGTGATGCCCTTGGCGCGGCAGGCGGTGAGGGCATCCTTGCAGGCGGCAGCCATCTCATCGGAGACGGCGGGGGTCACGCCGGAGAAATAGAAGACATCGATGCCCTTGAGGATCTCGTCCCAGTTAAAGACGTCGCGTTTGGCCATGTTGATGGCAGAGAACTTGCGGTCGTAGACGCAACCGTTGCCGCGCTGCGAGGCGCCGACCTCAAACACATAGGAGCCAAGACGGTCGCCCTGACGCACGACGCGCGTGGTGTCGACGCCGTAGGCCTTCAGCGAACGCAGGGCGCACTCGCCCAGACGGTTGGCCGGGACAACGGAGACGTAAGCGGCCTTGTCGCCCTGGTAGGCCAGGGAAAGCGCGGTGTTTGCCTCGGCGCCGCCGTAGCGGACATCAAACTCGGTCGCCTGCTCAATGCGCAGGTGGTCTTTGGGCGATAGCCTCATCATGATCTCGCCGAAGGTAAGAACCGTTTTACCCATGGTCGCGTAGCTCCTTCTTGCTCGTGCGTACACCTTTGATATGGCGTTGGCACGCAGGTGCCAAGACGGTAGGGTGCGTCTTTGCACCTGCGTGCCAACGCTTGCCGAAATCGGTTTACGAAATCGGTTTCGTTTCGAGTTGTAGTATACTCACCTACAGCGTTTTGCAACCGAGATTTTTAAAAAAATGCCTAAAATGGCTCAGATCGCCGACAATTGGGAAACGGGGTGCGTTATGGCGCAGATGAGAATCAAGGACATTGCCGCCGAGGCGGGCGTGAGTCCGGCCACGGTCTCGCGCTACCTCAACAACCGCCCCGGGCAAATGACCGAGGAAACCCGCGCTCGCATCGCAGCGGTTATCGAACGCACCGGCTATCGCCCACGTGCTGCCGCGCGCAATCTGCGCAGCTCGCGTACCAACCTCATCGGTGTGATCCTGGCCGACATCGCCAACCCGTTCTCCAGCGCCATGCTCGAAGGGCTTTCCGTTAGCGCCGCCGCGCGCGGCTGCTCGCTTATGACGGCCATTAGCGGCAACGATCCCGCCAAGGAGGCCGAGTCGCTCACCAGGCTTATCGATGCCGGCGTGGACGGTCTGGTCGTCAACACTTGTGGCGGCAACGACAAGGCGATCGCCGCGGCCGCGGGGCGCCTGCCCGTTGTGCTGCTCGACCGCGATGTTGCCGACGGCGGTGTCGATCTGGTGACATCTAACAACCGTGAGCTGGTCGCCGGCTTGGTAGACGAGCTCGCCGCCGCTGGCAGCGAGCGCCTGTGCCTGCTCACCGAGGCAAGCGACGACAGCCCCGTGCGTCGCGAGCGCGCCGAGGCCTTTGTCGAAGAGCTTTCGCGCCGCGGCCTTGCGGGCGAGGTCGTCACCCTAGCCGACGGCGGTGCCACGGGCGTCGGCCGCTTGGATGAGACCATCCGCGGCTATGCAGGTAAAAAGCTCGGCCTCATTGCCGTCAACGGCCTGGTCTTTCTGCGCCTGACCGAGGCACTGGCACAGTTGGGACCGTCGTTGCCGGCTGGCCTCAAGATCGCGACGTTTGACGACTACCCCTGGAACCACGTGCTCTTTGGCGGCGTCACCACGGCCGCGCAAGACACCCTCACCATTGCCGAGCGCGTAGTCGAGCGCCTCTCCGAGCGCATCGGCGTTGTTACCACTACTGTGGGCGAGGCCGCAAAGCTGGCGCCCAAACGCATCGAGATCCCCGGCCACATCGAACACCGCGCTTCGACCTCGCGCTAGCATGTATGATAATATATAGACAATGTCATACAGGAGGTATCCATGGCTGCGTCTGTGTTGAGTGTGCGGGTAGACTCGTCAATTAAAGATTCATTTGCGGAGCTGTGCGAAGAACTCGGCATGACTTCGTCCGTTGCGGTCAATATGTTCATGAGGCAGATGTTGCGCGAGCGCTCGCTGCCGTTTGTTCCTTCACTTGGTAAAAACTCTGCGAGCGAAAACGTCGCCGCAGACATTTTGGATACTGCCCAGATTGAGTCCGCCGTTCGCGAGGCAGCCAGCTCGATTCCCGCCATCAAAACCGTGATTCTTTTTGGTTCGTATGCCCGTGGCGAGGCACATGCCGATAGTGATATTGACCTGCGTCTCGAAGTCGATCGCGAGCAGGGCTTTGGTCTTTTCGCGTTGTCGGCGTTTGGCGAGGCGGTGCGCAAAGAAACCGGGAAGCAGGTTGACCTCGTCTCGAGTGACTATCTTGATGACGATCTTGCCGCGGTAATCGAGCGCGAAGGAGTGATCCTTTATGATCGCGCGTAAGTCAGACTGCCTCCGCGCCCAAGAGGTTTTGGAAGCCATCTCCGAAACGAACGAGCGCATCAAGGCTTTTGATATCACCGAGGACCAGTTTCTGCATGCGAATGACGTGCGGACGAGGGCGTTGGCGGACTCCCTTTTGATGTGTGCGCTTAGGGTGACGGAAGAAGCGGGCAAGTTGTCGGAACGCTCGCAGCGGCTTCATCCCGAAATTGAGTGGCGTGGAATTATCGGCATGAGAAATTATCTTGCGCATGATTACGGCAATGTCGACCGCTCGGTTGTTTGGGATGCAGTGACGATGGAGTTCCCTACGCTGGAACGAGCCTGTAGGCAAATTGTCTCCGAATCTGAACGCTAGCCGCTCGTTCGCAACTGCCTGTTCGCGCACGTTTTTTGAGCGCTTGATACGCTTTAACCCTGCGGAAACATTTTTCTGCGATAGTATCTGCGATATAGACCAGTCGAAACCCGCCCGAAAGAAAGGGGAGCGACATGAACCAGCAGAACATCGATTACGTACTCCGCTCCGTAGAGCAGCGTGACATCCGCTTTGTGCGTCTGTGGTTTGTCGACATTCTCGGCCGCCTCAAGAACTTTGCCATTAGCCCCGAGGACCTCGAGGTCGCTTTTGAGGAGGGTATTGGCTTTGACGGCTCCGCCATCGAGGGCTTTGCTACGCCCGAGGAAGCCGACATGCTGGCGTTTCCCGATGCTTCGACCTTCCAGATTCTGCCGTGGCGCCCGAGCCACAACGGCGTCGCCCGCGTGTTCTGCGACGTGTGCACTCCCGATTGCAAGCCGTTTGCCGGCGACCCGCGCGATGCCCTGCGCCGCATGTTCCGCAAGGCCGAGAAGGCCGGCTATCTGCTCAACGTGGGCGCCGAGCTGGAGTATTACTACTTCCCCGACGAGCACACGCCCGAGCCGCTCGACAACGTGGGCTACTTCGATCTTTCGGTGAGCGATGCCGCCCGCGACCTGCGCCGCAACACGGTCCTCACGCTCGAGAAGATGTCCGTGCCCGTGGAGTACACCTTCCACGCCGCCGGCCGCTCACAGCACGGCATGAGCCTGCGCCACGCCGAGGCCCTGAGCATGTCCGACGCCATCACCACGGCAAAGCTCATCATTAAGCAGCAGGCCTACGAGAGCGGTTGCCACGCCTCCTTTATGCCCAAGCCGTTGGCGGGCGAGGACGGCAGCGCTATGTTCCTGTGCCAGTCGCTATTCGACCACGACGGCAACAACGTCTTTTGGGGCGAGGACGACGAGAAGTACCACCTCTCTGACATCGCCAAACACTACATGGCCGGCATCCTGGCGCATGCCCGCGAGATCAGCGCCATCACCAACCCCACGGTCAACTCGTACAAGCGCATCACCACGGGTGGCGACTCCGTGCCGCAGTACGCCACGTGGGGCCTGCGCAACCGCGCGAGCATGGTCCGCATCCCGGTCTACAAGCCCGGCAAGCAGCTGTCCACGCGCATCGAGCTTCGCAGCCCCGACCCCATGGCCAACCCGTACCTGGTCAACGCCGTCACGCTGGCGGCTGGTCTGGACGGCATCGAGCGCAAGCTGGAGCTCCCGCCCGAGGCCACGGCCGAGACGCTCAAGCTTACCGACCGTCAGATGGTCGAGGCCGGCTACACGCCGCTGCCGCGCTCGCTCAAAGAGGCGCTCGACGTGTTCGAGGACTCGCAGTTTATGAAGGATGCCCTCGGCGAGCACATCCACAGCTTCTTCCTCAAAAAGAAGCGCGACGAGTGGCATAAGTTTGAGTCCACGATCACCGAGTGGGAGATCAAGCACTACCTGGCGAACTCCTAATCGCGCTGGCTTGTTCCAGTACGATTGAGCTCATTTCTTTGGAGGCCGATATGTCCGAAAAGAGTGCCCTGTTCATGGCGCGCACGACGCGCTTCCACGAGTTTGCCCGCAGCTTGACGACCACCCTGGGTGTCGAGGTGAGCCTGGCAACCCCCGATTCGCCGACTGCGGCGCACGACTTTGACCTGCTGATTCTCGATTCCGATGGCATCCGCAGCGACCGCATCGATCAGATTGCCAAGTGGCTTGACGATCGCGGCGGCGTCCCCATGTTGGTGATCGTCGACGATGAGGCGCTCGGCACCCTGCGCCTGCCCAATCACGCGCATGCCGACTTTGTGTGCCCCACGGCGACGCCCAACGAGCTCAAGGCTCGCGCGCAGCGCCTGATGGGCGAGGAGGAGACCGTCGCCGCCGACGATGTGCTCAACATCGACAACCTCGAGATTAACCTGGCAACCTACCAGGTGACGCTCGATGATGAGCCCATCGACCTGACGCTGATGGAGTACTCGTTGCTGAGCTTTTTGGCGACGCACCCCAACCGCGCCTACAGCCGCGAGGTGCTGCTGCACCGCGTGTGGGGCTTTGAGTACTGCGGCGGCACGCGCACCGTCGACGTGCACATCCGACGCATCCGCTCCAAGGTGGGCCCGCAGATCGCGGCGCACATCACCACCGTCCGCGGCGTGGGCTATCTGTTTAAGGACTAGATTTCCACCACAAAGGGGACAGGCACCTTTGTGGTGGTTTTGACGCAGGCGCGGGTTCCTTTCGGTCTTGCAGCAGAACTTAAGCCTTCCTAAAAGATTGCGTTCTCATACACGTTCGCCCGCATATTGGGGTACAACTCAACGTGAACAATGATGGCCCGCCACATGTTTGGCGGGCCTTTGGTTATTTGACGAAAGGATCGCAGCTATGAGCGAGTACGATTCCCAGCATCCCCAGGATGCGGGCCACGCCGGCGAGACTCAGCAGCAACCGCGCGTACAGGTTGAGTCGACGCCTGCCGACGGCAACATTCCCTACGTGCAGGCCTACGACACGCAGACCGGCAAGCCGCTCGTCGGTCAGCAGGTCGTGAACAAGCACACGGTGGTCAAGACCAAGACCAAAAAGCTACCGATCTTTATTACGGCACTCGCCGGCTGTGCCTGCGGCGCCCTGCTGGTCATTGCGCTCATTATGAGCGGCACGCTCGATATCGGCGGCGGAAAGAATGCCGTGACGGCGGGTGCTTCGGGTTCGTCGACGCAAAAGATTACGATTGATTCCGAGGACACCACGTTGGCCGAGGCCGTTTCTGCCAAGGCATTGCCCTCCGTGGTTTCCATTACCGCCACTTCGAGCGGTAGCCAGAATGGCTCGCTTTCGCAGTCTGCTGACGAGTCGGATAGTTCGGGCAGCGTCGGTTCGGGCGTTGTGCTCGATACCGAGGGCCACATCCTCACCAACAACCATGTGGTCGATGGCTATGACCAGTACGTGGTGACCATGGACGACGGCACCACCTACGAGGCCGAGTTCGTGGGCAACGACGCCTCGAGCGACCTGGCCGTCATCAAGCTCAAGGACGCCGACGCCTCCAAGCTCACGCCGATCGAAATTGGCGACTCCTCCAAGCTCAACGTTGGCGAGTGGGTTATGGCGATCGGCTCGCCGTTCGGCAACGAGCAGTCTGTCTCCACGGGTATCGTGTCGGCGCTCTATCGTTCCACGGCCATGAGCTCTACCAGCGGTAACACCATCTATGCCAACATGATTCAGACCGATGCCGCCATCAACCCGGGCAACTCCGGCGGCGCGCTCGTCAACGACAACGGTGAGCTGGTGGGCATCAACTCGCTCATCGAGAGCTACTCGGGCTCCAGCTCGGGCGTGGGCTTTGCTATTCCCGTTAACTACGCCAAGAACATTGCCGACCAGATTATCGACGGCAAGACGCCGGTGCATCCGTACATGGGCGCTACGCTTTCGAGCGTCAACGCGCTCAACGCCCGCACCAACAAGCTGAGCACCGATAGCGGCGCGTATGTGGCGAGCGTCGTTGAGGACGGTCCTGCCGCCAAGGCCGGCATTCAGGAGGGCGACGTCATCACCAAGTTAGGCGACGACGAGATCACGAGCGCCGATGGCCTGATCATCGCGCTGCGCAGCCACGAGGTGGGCGAGAAGGTCGAGATCACGCTCATGCGCGGCAAGGAAGAGAAGAAGGTCACCGTCGAGCTGGGCTCCGATGAGGAGCTGCAGAACCAGCAGCAGGACGACAGTTCGACCGACACCGGCAACGGCGGTATTACCGACGAGCAGCTGCGCCAGTACCTGGAGGAGCTGCTGGGCCAGCAGGGCCAGGGTCAGGGCTACGGCCAGGGTTACTAACGAGCCATTTCGCACATGCCGAAGCCAGAGGGGCTGTCCCGCCAGCGCGGGACAGCCCCTCTTTTCTTATTGATCCGTTGGGGACGGAGGAAAACGGATCACTTGTGGCTGGCAAGAGGCCTGGTTCGTAATGGTCTGGACAGTTAGTTCAGATACGTATAAATCTGGGGCAGCTTGGGATGCGTTTTGAGCAATTTTTGATTGGGATGGGGTTTGAATGGGTGTTTGGGAGGGCGAGCGGGACGTTTACATGGTCTCAGGGAGCCCAAATTAGTTGAAACAGGGGTGTTCGTGCCTAATCCAGCTCTAGGATTTATACGTATCTGAACTAACTGTCCACCCCAGTCTGGCGGCTGCCGATTCGGTGCGGTTTGAGACCGCTATTCGACCCCGTTGCGACCGGTGGTACTCTTGTATCCGTTTGAAATCGAGCGAAGGAGTGCCGCTATGGAGCAATCGAGCCTGTTTGGTGACGGCGTGGACATCGATACCGAAACGCCCGCGACCGCGGAAGCCACCGCACCGACCGATGCCCGTGCCCAGGCGGCAGCGCGCGCGGCCGAACTGCGCCACGAGCTCGACTACCACGCCTATCGCTACTACATGCTCGACGCGCCCGAGATTACGGACGCCGCCTTCGACAAAATGCTCGTTGAGCTGCAGGAAATCGAGTCGACCTACCCCGACCTGGTGACGCCCGACAGCTATACCCAGCGCGTGGGCGGCTACGTGAGCGAGCAGTTTACGCCAGTCACGCACATGGCGCGCATGTATTCCATGGACGATGCCATGGATCTGGACGAACTCGACGCGTGGCTCCAGCGCACCGAGGATGCGCTCGGTGCCGGTAGCGTCACCTATACCTGCGAGCTTAAGATCGACGGTCTGGGCGTGGCGCTTACCTATCAAAACGGCACCTTCGTACGCGCCGCCACGCGCGGCGACGGCACAACGGGCGAGGACGTATCGCTCAACGTGCGCACTATCAAAGATGTGCCCATGCACCTGTCCGAGCCGGCGCTCGCCCACATGGGTGCCGACCGCGAGCGCACCATCGAGGTGCGCGGCGAGGTCTATATGCCCAAGGGCAGCTTTGTGCGCCTGAACGACGAGGCCGATGCCGAGGGCCGCGACCCCTTCGCCAACCCGCGCAACGCCGCCGCCGGCAGCCTGCGCCAAAAGGACCCCAAGGTCACGGCGCGCCGCGACCTGGCCACCTTTATCTATGCCATCGCCGATACCGATCCGCTGCACGTCCACAGCCAGCGCGAGTTTCTGGACTGGCTGCGCAGTGCCGGCTTTAGTGTCAACCCCAACGTGGCACGCTGCGCCACGCCGGCTGAGGTCCACGAGTTCTGCGCCCAGGCGCTTGAGCACCGCGGTGACCTGGATTACGACATCGACGGCGTGGTCGTAAAGGTCGACAGCTTTCAACAGCAGCTCGACCTGGGCTTTACCGCTCGCGCACCGCGCTGGGCCATTGCCTTTAAGTTCCCGCCCGAGGAAAAGCAGACCGTCCTGCGCGAAATTCGCATCCAGGTGGGCCGCACCGGTGTGCTCACGCCGGTCGCCGAGTTCGACCCGGTGACGGTTGCCGGCTCCACCATCGCGCGCGCCACGCTGCACAACATCGACGAGATTCGCCGCAAAAACGTGCGCGAGGGCGACACTATCATCGTGCACAAGGCGGGCGACGTGATTCCCGAGGTCGTGGGTCCCGTGCTCGACAAGCGCCCGGCCGATTCGGTCGACTGGCACATGCCCGAGGTCTGCCCCGTGTGCGGTAGCCCTGTGGTCCACGAGGACGGCGAGGTGGCTTACCGTTGCGTCTCCATCGACTGCCCCGCGCAGCTCAAGGAGCGCCTGCTCCACTGGGTGAACCGTGGCTGCATGGACGTCGATGGTCTGGGCGATGAGATCGTCGACAAGATGATCGCCGCCGGGCTGATTCACGACGTCGCGGACTTCTACCAGCTCACGGTCGACGACATCGCTGGCCTGGACACGGGGCGCACTTATGCCAGCTCCAACAGCAAAAAGGGCGTCAAGAAGGGCGACCCCATTCCGGTAGGCCTCAAGACGGCCGAGAAAATCATCGCCGAGCTCAACAAGTCCAAGAGCCAGCCGCTCGGTCGCGTGCTGTTTGCCCTGGGTATCCGCCATGTGGGCAAGAGTGTGGGCGAGGTCATCGCCGAGCGATTCCTGTCGATTGACAAGCTCATCTTGGCGAGCGAGGAGGACATCGCCGAGTGCGAGGGCATCGGTCCCAAGATTGCGGCGAGCGTCAAGCAGTTCCTGGCCGTGCCCGAGAACCTCGCCGTGCTGGAGCGTCTGCGCCAGGCGGGTCTGTCGCTCGAGGTCGACTTGGGAGCCGCCCATGCGCAAGCCGCGGCCGACGCTGGCGTGGCGGGCGAGCTCGCCGACGCACAGCCGCTTGCGGGTCTGACCTTCGTGCTCACCGGCACGCTCGTCAACCGCACGCGCGACGAGGCGGGCGCGGCACTCAAGGTGCTCGGCGCCAAGGTCTCGGGCAGTGTTTCAAAGAAGACGAGCTATCTGGTCGCCGGCCCCAAAGCGGGCTCCAAGCTCACCAAGGCCGAGCAGCTGGGTGTGCCCGTGCTGGATGAGGACGCACTCGAGCAGATTCTGGCTACCGGCGAGGTGCCGGTGGCGTAATGGATATAGAGAATCGCAATTGCTCGCAGGCGGAAGGGCGCACGAGGCACGCCCAAGGGCAGGCAAAAGAGCACCTGATGGCGCGAATTCGCATTGCGGAACGTGAGCGCTCGGCAGATGCGTCTCGTGATGCTTTTGAGGCGTTGACCGAGTTAGAGACGAGGCTCGGTCTAGCCTAGCGATACGGGTACCGTGACCTGTGTCACGTAGGTTGTGGGGTCGTCGCTGATGATGTCGTCGATAAGGGCGATTTCGCGCGAGGGGCCGGCGGGTGTCAGGCCGTGCTCGCGCATATAGCCGAGCAGCTGCTCGTAGCGCGGACCCGCTTGCCCGTGCGTGCCGCGGAAGCTAATGGTCAAACAGCGTGCGGCGGGGCGCACCTCGACGTCGCCCAGGTATTCATCGGTATCGTCGAGCAGCAGAAAGACCTCGTCATAGCCATCAAAGTCGCCGGTGGCGAGGCGCTTGGCGCTAATCCCAACGCCCAAGTTGCCCAGGAAGACAAAGGTCTCGTGCTGGCCCTTCTGCAGTTGACGAATCTGCCACTCCAGCGCATAGGCGTCGGTAGGCCTGACACGTTCGCGCAATACGGCGCAACGAAGCTCGGGCGCATCGATTGTGCAAATGGTATCGAGCTCGGTGTTCAAGGCATCGTGGAGCAGCGCAAGCCGGTTATCGATCTTGCGCGACACGCGCTCCAGCTCTCGGCGCTTGCGCTCGATGAGCTCCTGCTGCTGAGCCAGCTGCCGCTGCATAAGGTCCACATCGCGCGTGGTCACAAACTCACGGATTTGCGCCAAGGGCAAGTTGAGAACACGCAGGTGACTGATGGTGTTGAGAGTGGAGAGCTGCCGCGATCCGTAGTAGCGGTACCCACTCGCCGGATCGATGTGCGCCGGGTCCAGCAAGCCCATCTGCTCGTAATGACGTAGCGTCCCCACGCTCAGGTTAAACAGGCGCGCCACCTCGCCAATTCGGAGCAGGCCCTCGGTATGTTCAGTTGGCGAGTCGGTCATGGGACCGCTCCTTTCAATAGGGTCGGGGAGGGGCGCCAGACTCGCGTTGCCCCGCTACGCTGCCAACTTGTCAAAAGCCCCGCGCCGGTTGAGCACGGTAAACGCGACAACACAGATGACTGCCGACAGAATCGACCCGCACGGCGAAGCGATGCCCATGGGAAACAGCGTGTCGGAATAGGCGTTCGACAGCAGCCACGCGCCCGGCACGCGAATGAGCGCCACGGCCAGCACGTTGTGCGCAAAGCCGATGTAGCTCTTGCCATACGCAGCGAAAAAGCCGCTAAAGCAAATGTGGATGCCGGCAAAAATCGCGTCGAAAATGTAGCTGTGCATATACCCGGTACCGGCCGCGACCACCGCGGGGTCCTTGGCAAAAAAGCCGATAAACGCCGGCGCCACCAGCCACATCAGCACCGTGATCAGGCAGCCGTACACCACCGAGATGGTCATGGCGTCCTTGAGTACCTGACGTGCGCGGTCGCCCTTGCCCGCGCCGGCGTTTTGCGCCGTGAGTGCACTGACGGTAGCGCCCATGGAGCTCGGCACAATGAACAAAAAGCTGATCATCTTCTCGACCAGGCCCACGGCGGCGGCGTCGACGAGCCCTCGGTGGTTGGCGATGACGGTGATAAACATAAACGCCACCTGGATGCAGCCGTCCTGCACGGCCACGGGCACGCCGATCTTAAGAATGCTGCCGAGCACCTCGGGCTGGGGGCGCAGGTCGCTGCGCTTAACGTGGATGTTCGTGCGGCGGCTCTTGAGCCACACGAGCGCGAGGGCAACGCTGGCCGTCTGCGCGGTTACCGTGCCGAGCGCCGCGCCCACGGGGCCGAGCCCCATGTGGCCGATAAACAGAAAATCGAGCGCGATGTTAATGATGCACGCCACGCCGATCACGTACATGGGCGAGCGCGAATCGCCCAGCCCGCGAAAGATGGCCGAAAGAATGTTGTATGCGGCGATAAACGGAATGCCGACAAAGCAGATACGCAGGTAGGCGGCGGTTCCTTCGACTGCCTCGGCCGGCGTGCCAATGAGTGCCACAATCTGCGGACACAATGCAAGCAGGACAGCGGCCAGCACCACCGAGACGCCCATAAAGAGCGTGATGGTGTTGCCGATGGCGGTCTCGGCGCGGTCAAACCGGCGCGAGCCCACGGCGTGGCCGACGATAACCGTCGTTCCCATGGCCAGGCCCACAAGCGTTACGGTAATGATATAGAGCGTCTGCGCGCCATTTGCCACGGCGGTGATGCCGGCAGCGCCGCTAAACTGCCCCATCATGTACAGGTCAGCCATGCCGTAGAGCATCTGCAAAAAGTACGAGAGCATATAGGGCAGGGCAAAGACCGCGATGGTCTTAAGGACATTGCCGCGTGTGAGGTCGTGTTCCATGGGCGAGGCACTTTCTGGCTGGGTTTGTTTACGTACCAGTGTAGTGAAAACCCTACAACGATTGTAGAGTCAAGGTTTGTGATGACGCCGGAGCGAAAAAAGTCACGCTCCGAGTACGATGCTTTGATCCCTCCGTGCCTCTCACCTCGTCTCAAACCATCACAACATTCGACGTTTTTTGCCAAAATCGGGAAAAGCATCGAATGTTGTGATGGTTTTTCTGCCACTCGACCGGGTGGAATCGCTTTCTTGCGCACGAAGGTGTGCGGACCCGTGGGCAGGGGAATAAGGTTGGTTATCCGACTCCATTGGAGGGTTCATGGACCTGCCGATCGTCCTGTCCCATAAGACTGCCTGGCTGTACCACAACGTGGCGCGCCCGTCCGAGCCGCTCTCGCGAGCAAGCAGCCTATACGATGAGGACTCGCTTGCTAACGAGGCGGAGCCGACCGCGAGCCTGCCCAAATTGGGGCTCGATGCCAAGGGGCTGAGGGCCTCAACGGCAGTTGAGATCGTTACCGACTATCTGGTTTCGCTTGGTATTCCACGAGAAGAGCTCGATCATATCGACACGCTCGTCAACTTCGATTTTGAGCGCTCGACGCCGGCTGGATTCAGGTGCCACGTGTTTGGAGCGCCGGTACCTCCAGACCATCTTATCGAGGTGGCAGAGGGCCTTCTGGTGGTTGATGAGGTCATGTGCTTTGTCCAGGCGGGTTCGTGGATGAGTGAGCCCGAGCAGCTGGAATATGGCTACGAAATCTGCGCCCGATACCATTTGAATCATCTGTCGACAGGCGATTATATCGAGATGGGGCAGAGGTATACCGTTGCCGACTTGATTGCTTATTGCAATGAGAACCGATCTCGTCAGGGGGCTATACGCGCGGCCGCCGTGCTCAAGCGCGTGCGCGATGGCGCGCGGTCGCCCATGGAGACGGCCACCGCAATCATGGTCGCAGCAAAACGTTCCCAGGGAGGGCTGGGATACGCCAAGATCGAGCTCAACCATCGGGTCAATGTTCCCAACGAGTTCAAGTATCTCGCAAAGGCCGGGTATTTCGAGATTGACGTATATGCGCCTGCGAGCGGTACGGGGATTGAATACAACGGTTCGGACCATCTTGATAAACAGCGCAGCGCGTCGGATGCGGAGCGTATGACCGTGCTGAGCGCGCTGGGCTTTAGGATGATCGTCCTCACCGGGACTCAGTTTGCCCACCAGCTGCAATTGCATCGGGCGATGAACGCCATCGCGCTCGCTATGGGCCTTAAGTGCGACCGAAGCGAAGCGTTCCAGAAACGTCAGAACGACCTGCGAGAATTTGTGATTCGGCACTGGGACGGCGGCCTTTAGGGGCGTTCTGACCCTTCTACGGGGTGCCGTGGGCAGGCAAACCATCACAACATTCGACGTTTTTTGCCAAAAATGGGAAAAGCATCGAATGTTGTGATGGCCTGTGCTGAGGATGGGCTTGGAAAGTCCGTTTTGATCGAAGCGACCTGTCCTGTCGTACGGGTGTCGGCATGATTCTCTCGTGGGGTATTATGTTTTCCGAAGAATAAAACGCCGCGTGAGGGGAGGGCTGCGTGGACGGGCGCGTGCAACATGACGGCTTTGGCCGCGATATCAACTACCTGCGCATTGCCGTTACCGACAAGTGCAATTTCCGCTGCATTTACTGCATGCCGGCCGACGGCGTGGCGCCCCGCGCGCACGACGAGCTGCTCAGCGCCGAGGAAATCGCCCGCTTTGTGCGCCTGGTGGCGGGGGAGGGCATTCGCCGCGTGCGCCTGACGGGCGGCGAGCCGCTGGTCAGCCGCCGTATCATCCCGCTCATTCGCGACATCCGCGCGATTCCGCAGATCGAGGACATCTCGCTCACCACCAACGGTGCCCTGCTGCCCAAGCTGGCGCCGCAGCTCAAAGACGCTGGGCTTAACCGCGTCAATATCTCGCTCGACACACTCGACCCTACGCTGTTTGGAAAGATCACGCGCCTGGGCCGGCTCGAGCAGACCATGGCCGGCATCGACGCGGCGCTGGCCTGGGGCTTTGGGCCCGTTAAGGTCAACTGCGTTGTGGTGCGCCGGCTCAACCAGGATGTGGCGGCCCTCGCGCGGCTCACGCTCGACCGCCCCATCCACCTGCGCTTTATCGAATACATGCCCATTGGCGACGAACACACGAGCTCGCATTGCGCTGTGGACCCGCATGCGCCCGCGCTCAATCCCGAGCTGTGGGACGCGAGCGATACCGTGCCGAGCGACGAGCTGCGGGCGCGTATCAATGCCGGGGCCACCGCGGCGGGACTGGGCGAGCTCGAGCCGCTCGACATCAACGACGCTCCTGCCGGCGCGGGTCCTGCGCGCTATTGGCACTTTCCGGGCGCGGCGGGAACGGTCGGCTTCATTAGCGCCATGTCCAACCATTTTTGTGCGAATTGCAACCGTCTGCGCCTGACGGCCGATGGCAACGTGCGTCCGTGCCTGTTTAGCGATGCCGAGTATTCGGTGCGTGAGGCGCTGCGCCGTGGTGATGATATGCAGGTACTTTCGATTTGGCGCGATGCCGTGGCCCACAAACCGCAGGAACACGCGATAATTGAGGGCACGCAACGATTTATGTCCCAAATCGGAGGATGATCATATGGCCAAGAGCAGGTACGCCGATGCCACCAAGGCCGCTCGCAGGGCCGCGATGTCTGCCCATAAAGCCACGGCTACTGACAGCAACGCCGACGCGTCCGCGCAGCCGTCTGCCAGCGCTGCCACCGAGCCCGCCCGCGACGCCCGCCGCGACGAGCTGACGCACGTGGACGCCAAGGGCGAGGTACGCATGGTCGACGTGTCCGACAAGGCCGAGACCCATCGCATTGCCATCGCCGAGGGTACCATCCTCATGCACCCCGAGACGCAGGCCATGGTGCTGCAGGACCGCGCCAAAAAGGGCGACGTGCTTGCCTGCGCACGCGTGGCGGGCATCATGGCCATCAAACGCACGAGCGACATCATCCCCATGTGCCATCCGTTGCTCATTACCAAGAGTAAGTGCGACATTGCGCCCATCGCTGCGGCGGGGACGCCAGCTGGGGACGTGCCCGAGGGCTGGGCGCCGGCGCGCGCGGACGGGCAGGTTGGCTTTCACGTACTGGTTACGGCCGGCGTGACGGGCAAGACGGGTATCGAGATGGAGGCGTTGACCGGCGCGAGTGCCGCGTGCCTGACAATCTACGACATGTGCAAGGCGGTCGATCGCGGCATGGAAATCGTCGACGTGCGCCTGCTGCACAAGGAGGGCGGCCGCTCGGGCGTGTGGGATCGTGCCGAGCGTCAGGCCGCTGCTGTTGAGGCCGTGGGAGCCGCGGGCGACGTACCCGCGGGCGCACCCGTCGCCGTCGCGCCCGCAGTTCCGGCCCCGGCCGTCCCCGCGATCGCGTTTATCGGCTACCAGAACTCGGGCAAGACCACGCTCGTCGAGAAGGTCATTGCCGAGCTCACCCGCC
>CABURR010000046.1 GCA_902493985.1 uncultured Collinsella sp.
CCGGCGTGTTGGCACCACCAGCGTAGTGGCGGCGGGGAGGCACGGTGGCCATTATTCGGTGACCGGGATTGGTCAAAATAGTTTGACTATTAGCGGCTAAAATCGCCCGGCGCTAACACCAGCCAAATCCTGCGGGTTTGACGTCTAAAAATGTCGATGCTTCGGAGGCCCAAGTATGGCCGTTCACTTCTCGGAAAAGTATTAGACCTCGATTTACATGCCACTCAATGTGACAAAGTGGCTGCTCCTTT
Source organism: uncultured Collinsella sp. (assembly GCA_902493985.1). Taxonomy (GTDB): domain Bacteria; phylum Actinomycetota; class Coriobacteriia; order Coriobacteriales; family Coriobacteriaceae; genus Collinsella. The sequence continues at coordinate 252 of CABURR010000046.1, forward strand.
GTCACATTCGATGAAAAAGGGCACCGATGTTAGTCGATGCCCCAAAGCGGCTGCAGGTTAAGCCCTACAGCGTATGTCTAAGACGAATCGAACTATTCGTCCCAAGAGAGGTTCTTACCAGTCTTTTTTGCCAGCAGCAAGAACAGGCCGATAATAACGTTGCATGCGATGCAGAAGATGAAGACGCCCTGGAAGGAGCCGACAAGCTCATAGACCTTCATCATAACGGGCATGCCAAAGGCGCCGACGATATAGCCCACGGAGCAGATCAGCGCGAAGATGCGACCGAAATCGCGGGAGCCAAAGACATCCATAACCAAAACGGTCAGGGCAGTGCCAGCGATGACGTACATTACGTCGTTCACGCCTGCTGCGAGGATGCTGAGCGTCGAGTTGCTGCTGCTCATCATGAGCATGACAAAGGAGAGGATGGAGACAGCGAGCCAGCCCAGAATGGCCTTCGTGCTGCCGAACCTATCGCAAGTGGTGCCGACGATCGGATTGAGGAACAGATCGAAGAGCGATGCAGCGGATACCATGAAGCCGCCCACCATGGGGCTAAAACCAACCTCGGAAGCATACGTCGGGAAGAGCTGGTTCATGCAGCAAGTGAGCTGAACGAGACAGAGGAAGCCGATGCAGAAGAAGAAGGCAGGCGACTTAATGGCGCGCGCATAGCTAACGCCACGCGTGCTATCCTCGGTCGTCTCCTCGGTCTCGGTGACCGTCTCGCCCTCGACGTAGCCATAGGGCAGCATGCCCTTGTCCTGAGGCTTGTAGCGGATGATCAGAATGGAAGCTGGGAGAATGAGCACTGCGGAAACACCGGCGAGCACCAGATAACCAGTTCTCCAGCCAGCGGCCTCGATGACAGAGGTGATGACGGGACTCATGATGAGCATGTAAATCGAGTTCACTGCCCAAGCGAGACCGATTGCCAGGCCACCAGATTTTTTGAACCACTGGTCAATAACGTCGGACATAGCGACGCCGGTGGTGAAGGCGAAGCAAACGCCAATCAGGGCGCCAGCGGCGATGAACATCCAGACTTCGGTGTAGAAGGCCATGCCTGCGCCGGCAGCGAGCAAAATAAGCTCGACAACGGGGAGCCAAACCTTGCCAACGACCTTGGGAATGAGTTTTCCGACAAACGGAAGAGCTGCCGCAAGACCAATGAGCGTTGCGGTGAAGTAATACGAGAAGATGGAATAGTCAAACCCGAACTCCTCGCACACGGGTGCGACGAAGGAGCCCGCGATGACGCTATAGGATCCGGTCGTGCCGGCAGACATAAGGCCGAGCGCGATTACGAGAACCCATGCGTAAACCTTGCTGCTCTTTAACTTTGCATTTTCCATTGACGCAGCTCCTAGAGACCCAGAAGGGCACACATAACGGCCTTGATGGTGTGCTGACGGTTCTCTGCCTCACGGAAGATGACCGAAGCGTTGGCCTCAAAGCACTCGTCGGCAATCTCGAAACCCTCGGTGATGATCTCGCGATGAAGGTCGTTCTTGCACTGGTCGAGGAGCATCTTGCCAACACGGTGATCCGCGTTGTGGACAGAGGGAAGCTCATGCATGCAGAAGATGTCGGGATTGTTGGTGCGCTTGCACAGCTCGCTGGTGACGCGATAGGGGTACAGAGACTCGGCATCGCCCAACCAGGAGTTGTAGTCGTCGGGATCCAGAACCTCTTCTCCGCACTCGGGGTTGATGTAGCGCCACTCCTCGGTAACGATAACGTCAACGCCATCCAGGGCATCGAGGTCAGAGGTGATGGTAAAGGTCCTATTGGGAGCGTACTTGGCGTAGCAGGCCTCCACCTCTTCGATCATTTCCTTGCACATCTGATGACGGAGGTCGTCGGGGCCGATGGCGAGGAAGTCCATGTCGAGCATAGCGCACAGACGGCCATACCACACTGGGGCGCCGGCGCAGTTGCCAACGAAAGCCATCTTCTTGCCGCGGCTCGTACGCAGACCGCCCCATTGCTCTTCCATCGTAAGAGCGTCAGCGAGCATCTGAGTCGGGTGATCGCCGAGAGTAAGGGCATTGATGACCGGGATGTCAACCAGGTCAGCGACGTCATAGAGGAACTGCTCGTCCTTCTGTGCGCGGTAGACGATGAGATCGTACATGCCGTTAAAGACGCGCATGGCATCCTTGACGGTCTCGCAGTCACCCATGTGGGAGTTGGTCAGATAAGTGAAGCCCATGCCCAAATCATTGCAGGAGGTCTCGAATGCGCAACGAGTACGGGTCGAGCCCCACTCAAAGTTGGCGAGGACGTTTTTGCCGGGGAAGTAGCGCTGGTCGACACCAGACTTCTTCTGAGCCTTAAGGTTCCAGGCAAGATCGATGAGATAGCGGAAATCCTCGGAGGAGAGATCATGGATGTTGATGTAGTCGCGACCGCGGAGGCTGTTGTTCATGCCTATTTCCTTTCGAATTATTATCAAAATTATTGTTGAATGTGTCCCCGAGGAAAACACGGATATCCCTCGGGGAGCGGTACATGTGGCGCCTAAGCCAAAGAGCGCAGGCTCTAAGGCTCACTAACGACTGGCCGCCACGTCCTTAGTCCAGCAGTGCACGCCGCCGCCGGACAGGTTAAGCGCGAGGGAATCAATCATGATGACTTTGCGATCGGGGAAGCAGCTCTCAAGAACTGCCTTGGCCTGCTCATCCTTCTCTTTCACGACCTCGCTCATGCCCTCGTGGTAATAACGCTGGCCAAGAACGACGCCGTTGCAAATCAGGAAGTTGCAGTAGCTCGCTGCGGCGTAGAAGTGGACGGGGCCCTCGGGCCAGGGGGTGCCATCCATAAACTTGCCGCCCATTTCGTCGATGAAGCCCTTATAGAGCTCGTAATCTTCATCGCCAGGGGCGATAACGACTTCAATAGGCTCGGCGGTGGGCATACGAACGATCTCGAAGGGCTTGCCCTCCCAGTCCGTTTCGTTGCTCAGGATCTCGTAGGCTGCCTCAATGCGGCGACGAGACTCTGCTCCAGCCTTGCTCGAGGCTGCCTCTTCATCGGACACCTCGGCAAGAAGAATCTTGTTCGGAGTGATAAAGCGACACATCTCATCAATGTGAGCTGCAAAGCTCATGCCAAAGACGGGAGTTCCGTCTTCCTTCTCGTCGAGGATGCCCAGTCGATAGTCGTCGTCCTCGAGCATAGGCTGCGGAAGCCAGATAACCTTGTTGAGGTTGTAGATGCGCTTATACTCGGCCTCTACTTCCTCTTTCGTGAACTCGGGATTACGCTTGCGGCATTCCGTGTCCTCGATGGCGATCAGAGTGCCGTGACCGTCAAACTCGCGGTCGCCGCCCTCCGAAACCATTTCGGAATTGACGATATCGAAGCAACCGAGCGCAACCGCCATGTGAACGGCTGCCTTACGTGCGGACTGGCACTCCGGGGAGTTCTTGTCCCACACGCCGTAATAGGTCCAAGCGGGGTTGACCATATAAGAATGGCCCTTGTCGTCGACCATGATGCTGGGACCGTTGTCGCGGACATAGAAGTTGGAGTCTTCGAACTGCGTGATCTCGATGCGATCGAGATCAACCCCCTCCTCCTTCAGGCGCGAGCAAGCCTCCTCATAGGAGCCGGGGGTGCCGCAATTGAGGTTGACCGTAACGTCGCCATACTCGAGCAGAGCCTTGATCACGTCAACGCAGGGCTGGCGGTTATCGTAGCCCTCTGCACGGATGTAATCGGGAAGCCATGTCACATAGACGTTGGAGCGCTTCTCGAACTCGCCCGGCATACGATAGTTCTCGTACATGGTTGGTCCTTCCGTCGGGTTTCCCGCGATGCTGTCCGGCCGCGACAATAGCGGGGTTTCACCTGCTATAGTACTACTATACCTACCGTTCGGTAGATAATTTTGAATAATTGCCGCTCGCCTACTGATACATACCGTTCGCCGTATATAGTGGTCATGTTTGGACACGAATTGATGTTCCGTTGCCATCCTTAATAATGTTGGTAGTGCGGAAGTGATTTGCAATGGAGAAATGCAGCGTGAGCACAAGAAAAAAAATATTGGACGCAATGTACGATCTTGTGGCAGAAGTCGGTTATGACAAAGCGTCTATCGGAAAGATTTGCGACTTTGTCGGTATATCCAAGCCGTCGGTGTACTACTACTTTCCCTCAAAAGAGGAGATTTTCACTACGCTCTTGGACAGCATGTTTCCGACCATTGACTATCAGCGCGACTACTCGCTAATAGTCGATAGGGACGGGTTCAAGGCCGCGCTTATCGAGCTCGGCAATTCAGTTATAGGTGGCTATCGAAGCGATGAAAAGCGCCGGCGCGTGCTGGCCGAGGTTAGCGTTCAAGCAAATCGAATTCCTGCAGTTCAGGAACGTCAAGCGACGGCGACCAAACGAACCATGGATGCGCTTAAAGACATCCTTCTTCATGGTGTAGAGATTGGCGCGTTTTCCGATAGCGCCGACGTAATGCTCTACGTACAAATTCTTTATACCGTTCTGGAGGGAGCAAGCAATACGGTCGCTCAAGGTGAGGATATTGATGAGAAAGCGGTTTGGGCGGGAATAGTCGAGCTTATGTTCAAATAAACCAGCCAAGCTGAAGCGCATGTTGGCACCCATGGTGCCTGCGGGCAACCTTTAAAACGAAAACAGGGGTCGACTCCAGTCTGGCTTGGAGTCGACCCCTGTTGCATGGCAATCTATGCCGATGCAAATCGGCGCTTATTACTTTTCAGCAGCCTTATTGAGAAAGCCGGAAACGATAGCAAACGCAGCAATCATAAGGTTGCAGGCAATGCAGAAGATAAATACTCCCTGGAATGACCCTGCCATGCCGTAAACCTTCATCATGACCGGCATTCCAAAAGCACCGACGACATAGCCCGCTGAGCAAACGATCGAATAGATCCTTCCAAAATCGCGTGATCCAAAGAGCGAGAGGAGAAGCATCGGCATTGCGGTTCCAACGATGGCGAACATGACATCGTTTACACCAGCTGCAATGATGGAAACGGTCTCATTGCTTCCGCCAATGATAAGAAGCAGGAATGAAAGAATGCTGACACCTGTCCATGCGACCGTTGCTTTAATAGCGCCAAGCTTGTCGCATGTTTTGCCCACGAAGGGATTTAGGAAGATATCGGAGAGTGAAGCTGCCGAGACCATTAAGCTTCCTACGATAGGATTGAAACCGACCTCGCTTGCATAGGTTGGAAACAGCTGGTTCATGCAGCAGGTGAGCTGCGCCACGCAAAGCAAGAGGACACAGAGAATAAAAGACGGCGTTTTCGCGGCATCGCGGAGTGCCATGCCCGAAAGGACATCTTCCTGCTCATCGGCGCTGCAGCTCTCATGGGTTTCGGAGGCGGTCTCTCCGTACGGAAGCATATTGCGATCAGAGGGGTTAAGGCGAATGATAAATGCGCTTGCAGGCAAAATCATAGCTGCAGAAACGGCCGCAAGCACGATGTATCCCGTACGCCAGCCTTGCTGCTCGATGACCAGTGTAATGACAGGACTCAATAACAGCGTGCAGAGAGAATTAACGCCCCAAGCGAGGCCGATGGCGAGACCGGACGATTTGCTGAACCATTGGTCAATGACATCGGACATGCAGACGCCCGTTGTAAACGAAAAGCAGATGCCGATCACTGCGGCGGAGACGGTGAACATCCAGACCTCGGTGTAGAACGCCATTGCGGCGCCGGCGGCAATAAGGACGAGTTCAATGCAAATATGCCATGGTTTGCCGATTACTTTTGGAATGAAGCGACTCAAAAGCGGAAGCCCAAGCGCAAGGCCAAGAAGAATCGCGGTGAAATAGAAAGAAAAAGAAGTGTAGTCAAAGCCCAGATCTTCACATACTGGAGCAACGAATGAGCCGGCAATAATGCTATATGTGCCAGTTGTTCCGGCGGACATTAAGCCGAGTGCAATAACGACGACCCAAGCAAATGCGCCGCTTTCACGGAGACAATCTTTTTTGGCTGGTGTGGTGAGAGTCATGGTTGCTCCATTTCTATCGGCAATACATCCTATATGCCTACCGATAGGTATATAAACCAGAGGACTCTTCGTCAAGCATTAAGCGGGGAGAGGGAGTTCTTAACCTGCCGAACGGTAATTAGACCCCGTTTTCGCAAGGGTCTCAATGTGACAAAGGGACTGTCCCTTTGTCGCATTATTCAGAGCGCAGGGCTTCTACGGGGTCTTTTTTGGATGCACTGCGGGCCGGTAGCAGACCGGCGACGACCGTTAGCAGCACCGAAATCGCGATGAGCACCAGCGCATCCTGCACGGGCAGGCTCATCAGGTTGGGGACCTGTTTGGCCGCAAGCGCCCAAGCATTGACCGGGAAGCTCACGGCCACCACGACGACAACAGCAAAGACGCCGGCAATGAGGCCCTCGATAAAGGTCTCGGCGTTGAACACGTTTGCCACGTTACGCTTCGACGCGCCAATCGCACGCAGAATGCCAATCTCCTTTTTGCGCTCCAGCACGCTGATGTACGTGATGATGCCGATCATGATGGAGCTCACCACCAGGCTGATGCTTACGAATGCGATGAGCACCAAGCTGATGGTGTTCACGATGTCGGTCACCGAACCCATGATGATGCCCATGTAGTCGGTGTACGAAATTGCCCGATCATCGTGGCCGGCCGCTTTGACCTGCTTGTTGTACGCATCGATGTGATCGAGCACGCGCTCCTTGGCCTCAAAGTCGCGCGGGAAAATCTTGACCGAGATGGGGTCCGCCTCATCCGCATAGCCCAGTGTGGTCAGATTGTTGTCGTAGGTGAGCTTCGAAGCCTTGGCATAGCTCATCATGAGCGAACTCAGGTCCTCGGCGTCCATGTTGAAATGGATGGCACGAGCAAAGGCGCTCGCATCCACGTGCATGGCGCTCGCCAGGTTGGCAAAACTCGAAGACATCTGCGTCGCCATCTGGTCCATAAGCCCCGCTGTGCCCGCCTTGAGCTGGGACGATACCGTCGACGCTATCTGCTCGCTGATTACCTTCATCACCTGATCCATAGCCTGCTGCAGATACGGAGCCAGCTGCTTTTGCACATAGTCGGTCATCGCCTGTTGCAGGCGCTCGGCCAGGGCATCGCCGCCGAGCGCTTTGAGCTGAGCCAGGCATTGCTGCGCTGCGGCATCATTCTCAAGATACGCCGAGAATGCATCGGCGAACTTTGACGCGTCCTTAAGATCATCGGGTGTCAGCGCCTTAAACTGATCAGACCGTAAAAAGCCCTCAAACAGTTGGTTGGCAAGAGTTCCCACCTGCTGCATTTGCTCGGGCGTGAGCTCCAGACCGTCAAAGATGCCCGAGAAATCTGGAGCCGGTGCTTGTGCCATGATGTCGCTGAAGTCGATGTCCTTGCCAACGTCCGAGAGGTCAATGTCCAACCCGGATAAGTCGATACCAGAAAGGTCCATACCGCCGGCCGCACCCGAGAGTGCAGACGCATCAAACGAGAACGCGCTCTTGAGCGCCGCCTCGTCCACGCTGAACATGCTGCTCAGATCCACGCCTTGTTTGGCCTCGCCTTGCAGTTCATCGAAAGACTTGCCCGTAAAGACATCCGTCTCGGGGTGGGCGAGTTGTTCCTGCACAATCTGCGAATCGGCAGCGCGCTCCATAAGCTGGCGAGTCAGCGCATGCGTATAGGCAATGCCCGGGGACAACGCGCTCGCGTTGGCCGTCTCGTTGGGTCGCACCACGCCCACAATGTGCACGTCGATACCGTCAGCAACCTTGGCTGCCATAAAGTCGGCGTCGCCAGACATGTCAGTCCACATGCCGGTCTCTTCGTTTTTGCGATACGCATCAGCCGGCGACAGCACCTTAAACGTGGTAGACAGCGCATCGTCGTAGGTAAAGTCGGTGCCGGTCTCGGGCGTTTCGACCCCACCGTCAGCCGTCATAGCGCTGTTTACCAGATCGTTGAGCTCATCGATATCCAGCGCACCGATGCTATAGAGCGTATAGTCGCCCACCGTGCCGCGGCTCGAAAGCACCATCACGGCTTCGTTGGCAGACGTGGGCCAATGACCGGCGACGACATCGTACTGGCTGTCGAGCAGGCTCTGGTCGTCAATCATCTCGTTAAAGACCGAGGTTCCCATGGATTCCATGCTCACCGTTGCCGCCGAGCTCGCGCCTCCGCTCATGGCCTCGGTCATGGCGTTGGGAACAAGCCGAACGGGCTTCTTGTCGCCCTTACCCGCACGATAGACAACCGGCGATACACCGTAGCCGTACTGAATGGCGTTGACCTCTTTATCGATGCCGTCGCCACCGGCATCGAGCCATGCCTTAAAGCTCGTCATGTCGTTGGACTTAACACTTGCAAACATATCTTTTACGGCCGTGACCACAGGGATCTTATCGGTTCCCTGAGCCTTGCCGCCGACACTGTCGTCAGACGAATCCACGCTTTCAGACGAGCCATCATCCGCAGCCCCCTGTCCGCCCATCATGGACGACAGGTCGTAGTCCTGCTTGGAAATGGTGAGTGGGTAGCTCGAGAGCGTATCCTCCTCGACCTTTTTGATGTAGCCGTTTACGCCATTGGAGAGCGCCAGGATCGCCGCGATACCGATAATGCCAATCGAGCCCGCAAAGGCCGTCATGGCCGTACGGCCCTTTTTGGTCATAAGGTTTCGGGCAGAAAGCCCCAGCGCTGTCACAAAGCTCATCGAGGTTTTGCGCGTAGGCTTAGCCTCGCGACGCGCGGCCTTGGCAACATCAAAGGGGTCGGAATCGTCGGTGATCTTGCCGTCCGCCAGATTGACGATACGCGTGGCGTACTGGTACGCCAGCTCGGGATTGTGCGTGACCATGATGACCAGACGGTCGCGCGCAACGTCTTTGAGCAAATCCATGACCTGCACGGATGTCGTTGAGTCCAGGGCGCCGGTCGGCTCGTCTGCCAGCACGATTTCGGGATCGTTGATCAGGGCGCGGGCAATGGCCACGCGCTGCATCTGTCCGCCCGATAGCTGGCTCGGGCGCTTGTTAACGTGCTCGCCCAGGCCGACTTTCTCCAACGCCTCGCGCGCACGCTGGCGGCGCTCGGCATGCCCCACGCCCGTGAGCGTGAGCGCCAGCTCCACGTTTTCCAAAATGGTCTGATGCGGAATGAGGTTATAGCTTTGGAACACAAAGCCGATGCGGTTGTTACGGTAGGCATCCCAATCGCGATCGTGAAAGTCCTTGGTCGAGATGCCGTCGATGAGCAGGTCACCGGAATCGAAATGATCGAGCCCACCGATAACGTTGAGCATCGTAGTTTTACCCGACCCCGAAGGTCCCAGAATGGCTACGAACTCGTTATCGCGAAAAGCCAGGCTCACGCTGTCGAGCGCCACCTGCGTAAACGACTGCGTAACGTACCTTTTGCAAATTCCTTTGAGCTCCAGCATGGACGGCAACCTCTCCTGCGCGGGCACGTTCACCCGCTCTCCTCCGCCGTTCGTATTCGACGCGTTTGTCCTACTCTATCCCCATTTTTTGCCGGCGCCAGTGAGGAATGTAACGAACCGCGCCAAAAACGAACGGGACGGCGCCTAAAAGAAGAGGTCCCGAGCGGGACCTCTGTATGGTGGAGATTATCTTGAAAGGCAGCGGACTACTCCGCACAGCGGCGCGCGATCCTCGCCATGCTTTACGCGTTTTCTACTGCTCGCTATTCGCAATCGCCTGGTCGATAAGCTTGTCGAGCGCTGCGCGCTGCTCGGCGGAGCTGATGGCTCCCACGATTGGATCCCCTACGATGTTGCCATTCTGATCGATAACATACGTTGTCGGGAACGAGAACAAATTTGACGTAAACTTACCGGCCTCGCTATCCGACTTGAACCAGATGTTCTTATACGTCACGCCCTTCTTGCTCAGCACGTCCTTGGCATCTGCAATCTCGCCCTTGTTGCCGTCGAGCGTAAAGGAATTGACGCCCACGACCTGACCGCCCTTCTTGGCAAGCTCCTGATTCAGTTTCTCAAGATCGCCCAACTCGCCCACGCACGGCTTGCAAGTGGTGAACCAGAAGTTCATGACGGTGACCTTGTTCTTAGAGAACAGCTCGTCGCTACTCACGTCGTTGCCATCCAGGTCCTTGCCCGTAAAGCTGGGGAACTTCGTCGCCTCGCTCGAAGCATTGGCACCAGCCGTCATGCCAGCGGTCGAAGCGTCGACGCTCTCGCCTGCACTCGGCGTGCTTCCACAGCCGGGGAACTCCTTCTCCAAGCTCTCGAGCTTGTCCTCGATCTCCTTGATCTGCTGTGCACCGGCCTTGAGCGTCTTGAGCTCATCCGCCGTGAACTCATCCTTGGCGCCGTCGATGGTCTTGAGCAGAAAATCGCCGTAATTGCTGCCGTCCTCAATCATTGCCGAGTCTTTATTTGCCGCATTGAATACCTTTTCCCACAGCGCGTTATCACTCGAAAAGATCTCGTTCTCCTTCTGCATGAGCTTCGCATACAGCTCGGCGGCCTCGTCGGCATTGGCCGGCTTCTGCGCAGTGAGTTCTGCGATCTTAGGATCGGAGCTCGCAGATTCGCTCGCATTGCCACCAGGTGCCGAGCACGCCACAAGACACAAGGCCAGTACCGGCACCATAAACAGGGCCGCAATCTTAGAAAGCTTCATGGTCATTCCTCCGTTTTGTCGAAGCTTGTTTACTTTTTATCGGCGGTCAAGGGAAGCTTTTCCGCCGACACATCCAGGCCATAGCGATAGCTGATGGCATCGACGGGACAGGCCCCGATGCACTTTCCGCACCGGATACATTCGGCATGATTGGGCGCGAGGACCACATCAACGTCCATCTGACAAACCCTTGAACACTTGCCGCACGAGACGCATTTGCACGCGTCAACCTGAATCCCCAACAAGGACACCCTATTCATGAGCGCATAGAATGCGCCGAGTGGACAAATCCATTTGCAGAAGGGGCGATAGAACAAAACGCTCAGCAGCACCACGGCAATGAGAATGAAAAGCTTCCAGGTGAAGAGCTGCCCCAGCGCAGATCGAATGCCGGCGTTGGCGATGGCCAGCGGAATGGCGCCCTCGAGCACACCCTGTGGACAGATGTACTTGCAAAAGAACGGGTCCCCCATACCCAGATCGTTGACCACCAGCACAGGCAGCACTACCACGGCAAACAGCAGCACGACGTACTTGATGTACGTGAGCGGCTTGAGCTTTTTCGTGGAGAACTTTTTGCTGGGAATCTTATGAAGCAGCTCCTGCAGCCAGCCAAACGGGCACAGAAAGCCGCATACAAAGCGTCCCAGCAGCACGCCGAGCAAAATGAGCGTACCGGTAACATAGTAAGAAAAGTTGAACTTGGATGAACCTACCACCGACTGGAACGACCCGATGGGGCACGCACCCGATGCCGCGGGGCACGAATAGCAATTAAGTCCAGGTACGCAGACTGTTTTTCCCGCGCCCTGATAGATGCCGCCTTTGGCAAAGTTTGGCAGGTGAATATTGGTGACCAGCGTCGCCGCCGCCTGAATGAATCCGCGAAATCGGGCCAAAACATGCGACGCAGTGTTTTCTCTTTTACCCAATTCCGATACACTCCAAGCATAGCCTAATCGCTTTGGCCAGCACGGCATCCGCCTCGCCACGCATAACACCAAAGCACACCATGGCCACACCGACGATCAGCAACGCAACCTGCATCACAGGTTTTATCGCTTTGAACAACACGACCACTCCTTTCGTTACGCGACCATTGGACCATATCGACTATAAAATCCGTGTTAAGCGCGATTTGAAATGTGCAAGGAGACTGTTATGCGTATTTTGATCGTCGAAGACGAGCGAGCACTGTGCGATGCAATCGCACGCAGCTTGCGAAACTTGGCGTACAGCGTCGACTGCTGTCACGACGGACAGGAGGCGCTCGACCTGCTGGGCGTCGAAGTCTTTGACCTCGTGGTACTCGACCTCAACCTTCCCCGTATCGACGGCATGACCGTGCTCAGGGAACTTAGGAAAACCGACTGCGAGACCAAGGTACTGATTCTGTCCGCGCGTGGCGAAGTATCCGATAAAGTCGCCGGACTCGATGCCGGCGCCAACGATTACCTCACCAAGCCGTTTCATCTGGACGAGCTTGCGGCAAGGATTCGCAGCCTTACCCTCAGACGCTTTACACAAAGCGACATAGTTTTAACCTGCGGAAAGCTCCGCTTTGACACCAAGGCGCGCATCGCTTCCGTGGACAGTGAGGCCCTATCTCTTACGCGCAAGGAAACGGGAATCATGGAATACCTGATGCTTAATCAGGGACGTCCGGTAAGTCAAGAGGAGCTTATCGAGCACGTTTGGGATAGCAGCGTGAACAGCTTTAGCAACGCAACCCGCGTTCATATCTCGTCACTCCGCAAAAAGCTACGCAGCGCTTTGGGATACGACCCGATTCGCAATCGGATTGGAGAGGGCTACGTTATGGAGGATAGCGAATGAAAAGGCTTTCCCTGCAATGGCGCATAACGATTATGACGGCACTGCTCACGTGTGCGGCATGCGTGCTGACGAACTGCCTGGTCGGCTATACGGGCATGCGCTACATGGATGCCATCGGCAGTGACATCTCGGCCTTTAACGCTGCCGGCGCGGATTCGCCCCAGGTGTTCGACCCAACGAAAACGGCCCTCGATGACAAGGTCACTATCGTCGTAAACGACGCACAGGAGTCTTTTGGCACGACGGCCTGGTACATCACGGCTGGAGTCACACTCCTTGGCGGCGCGCTGGCATACTTTGTGAGCGGTCGTGCGCTCAAACCGCTACGGGCTTTTGCAGCCCAGGTTGAGCGTGTGCAGCCTGACAACCTAAGCGAAATCAGACTCAGTGAAGATGTGCCCACCGAGCTACAACGATGCAGCGCCTCTTTCAACGACATGATCTCCCGTCTTGGCGAAGGGTTCTCTGCACAGCGTCAGTTTACCGGCAACGCCGCACACGAGCTGCGCACCCCGCTCGCCCTTATGCAAGCACAGATTGAACTATTCATCTCCGAGCACTCCGGTTTGCAACCCGAAACAGCCGAGCTGCTCGGCCTGCTACAAGAACAAACCGAGCGCATGTCTCGAATGACCAAGGTATTGCTCGAGATGAGCGAGCTCCGCAGCGTTCCTTGCGAGGACGATGTGGAACTTGGTCCCTTGTCCGAAGAGGTCCTCACCGACCTTGCGCCACTTGCCGAAAATAAGGGCATAGCCCTCAATTGTGCTGGAGACGCTTTAGTAATCGGGAGCGACACGCTCCTCTATCGGCTGGTGTTTAACCTGGTCGAAAATGCCATCCGTTACAGCCACCCCGGCTCGACTGTCAACGTCTCCATCCGCGACAACGACAGCCACGTGTTCCTGCGAGTCGAGAACCAGGGCCCGGGAATACCCAAGCAGTACCGAGAGAGCATCTTCCAGCCGTTCTTTCGTCTAGACAAATCCCGCAGCAGGGCATACGGCGGCGCAGGACTCGGACTAGCGCTTGTTTGGGAGATTGCAGCGCTTCACGGTGGCACGGTAGAGGTCGAAGCAAGTTCCGAGAACGGGACCACCATGCTCGTAAGCCTTCCAAAACGATCCGCAGCGTTAACCGAACAGTAAAACGAAAGGGGTCCCGAGCAACAGGAGTACAATTGCTGCTATTGTTGCCAGCTGTTGGGAGATGGAAGATGGACTGCGATGGCTACCCATGCGTTCCCATGCCGTTGATGTGCACTGCCTTTGTGCCGGGGCAGATTGACGCTGCGGTTGCAGGCATTTCCGACCCCGATTCACGCACCATCGCCACGGCAGAAGCGCTGTACTTTCGCGGACAGGCCGCCCTCGCTGCCAAGACGGCGCGTCCCTATCTTGACGCCACCGATTCCGCGCTGCGCTATTCCGCATGCTTTATCTGCGGATATGCCAGCCTGTCGCTCAGCCGTATCGCCGACGCCCGCCGTTGTCTTGCGGGCATCCTCGATACGCCGGCCGACGAGGAATCGCCCGCCATCCACGCTACGCATATCCTGTTCGCCTCGGCCGCGAGTGTCCTGCTGCACTTGCCTTCCCCGTATTCTGCCGAAGAGTTTTATCCACTTGTGGCGCATCTGCCCGAAGGCCTGCGCCTGTTCGCCAGCTACGTGATGGCGCACGCCTTGTACCTGCGCGGCGAATACGGCCGCAGCCTAGGCATGGCGGAAAATGCCCTGATCATGAAACAGGGAAGCTATCCGATCTCGGAACTGTTCCTGCACCTGGCAGCTTCCATGGCATGCATGAGCCTCAAGGACATCGACGCCGCAAAGGCACACTTCGGAGTTGCTTGGAACATTGCGCGTCCCGACGGCCTTATCGAGCTCATTGGCGAGCATCACGGCCTTTTACAGGGACTTATCGAGGCGTGCCTAAAAACGCAATACCCTGACGACTTCGCGCGCATCATCGAGATCACGTACCGCTTCAGCTACGGCTGGCGGCGCATCCACAACCCCGATTCGGGCGAGGACGTGGCCGACGATCTGACGACCACGGAATTCACCATGGCCATGCTCGCCTGTCGTGGGTGGACCAACGCCGAAATCGCACGCCATATGGGAGTATCGCCGGGCACCGTCAAAAACCGCCTATCCGGCGTATACGCAAAGCTTGGCATCGGCACACGCGCCGAGCTGGTTGCCCACATGTTGCGCTAGCGGCAGACTGCCCGTCGTATCGAAAGCGCTCCGGGGTCCTGGCGCTTTCGCACGCTCAAATTGGACATTTTGGCCATCGAACGGCACTACCGCCACGTAGCGCCTTCTCGCAAAATTGGATTATTTCCACCGATACCTGCGGGATGGGAGCCAAAGATGCTTGATCGCCGTTCGTTACTTGTCGCCGGAGCGTCCTCGTTAGCGAGCATTATGTTGCCGCGCGTGCCGGGAAGCGCAAACGCCTTCATATTGCCGTTCGCGCCCACCGAAGCCCATGCCAACGAAAAAGACCCCTTCAGGGTGCTCGTGCTCTCGCGCACCATGTTCGGTGTGGTCGTGGTCGACGTCGCCAACAAGAATATGCCTATCACGGGTGCCCAGGTCACACTCACATCGCGCTATGACGCAGGCAAGCAGCTCACCGCCACTACCGATGACGAAGGCACGGCCATCTTTGAGGTCGCGCCGCTTTCGGAAGGCTACGTGGACGAGGCGACGCTTCTCGACGCGTACGACTTTAACGGCGGCATCTCCATTAGCATGGCAGGCTACCGCGATGTCGAGATTCCCCTCGCGCGTGTCCAAGGCGGCACCGCCATTACCGCACCCACACGTCCGCTCTCCGATGGCGAGCCGTACTTTCGCCAGCTCACATTCGACGAATGGGACATCCAGTACGCCGACGCCACGTTTATGACAATGCCAGCGGACGAAGCAGCAAACGATCAGCCCGACACGCACGCTTTTACCGTGCAGGCCCATCTGCCGCAGGGCGGGCAGGCAACGTTGCATATCAATAAAGTGATGCCCGCTGCGGGCAGCTCATCCGAAACCGTCACGCAGATTGGCCAAGTCAAGGCCAGCGCATCGGGCGCGGATAATCTGGCAACGTTCACGCTCGAAGACAAGTTCCTCGATGCAGCGTCGAGCCTTCTGGAAGAAGGATGCAAGATGCGCTTTGTCCTCGACTACCAGGGCAAAACCTACACGCTCTCCTCCCCCATGGCCGTTGTTACCGCGCCGGCGGCAAAGGCGGAATCCGGATCGACCACTATCGTCCCCACCACCATGGACCAAGAGATCACTCCGTTTGATTTCCCCGCGGCGTTTCCCGGCATCGGCGGCAATAAGTTCACGTGCTGGATGCCCTCGTTCCCCATTTTGTTCGATTTCTCTTTTGCCGGGTACGTGCTGTTTGGCGGAGGATACAAACCGGTCGGCTACATGAACGATTCGGGCAATCCGGATCCGGAGTACTGGAAGAAGTCACCGCGCGAGTCGGGCGCCAAGCAGGCAAACCGCTACCTCGACGAGATGGAGGGGAAGTGGAATCAGTACAAAAGTATGAGTGCCGGTTCGGGCACCGATCCAAGAAACACCAAGCTCCTTCGCCACCATTGCACGCCGCTGTTCACGATGGATATCGCCACACAGCTGTACGGCTCGCTCGCCTACGATTGGGTGGGCAAAACCTGGGGTAACAACAACGACCCCGCATACGGCAATATTAAGGCCCTCTTCCAGGTAAGAACCAACCTCAATTGGACCGAGCAGTTTACCCTTGGACCGGTGCCGTTTTTCCTAAACGTCAACCCCTGGGTGCTGGCGAAGCTGGCGCTCGCCGTGGGTGCCCACACGCACGGCAGCGGCGCGGCGTTTTTTAAAAACATTTCGCTCGACTATTCCAACACGTCGGGCTCATTCACTATCCAGATCGGGCTTGCCGTCACCTTTGGCGCCGGCGTTGCAGGCGTCGCCTCGTCTGCCGTGCGCGGCGCCGCATCCCTCACGCTGTTCATTGGGTACGAGAAGGCAGATGGACACCAGCTTCCGCGACTGCGTGTAGGTGCGGACGTCGATGTCGATGTGATACTCCAGTTTGTGATGTTCAAGTGGACCACCAAGGCCTGGTCGGGGTTGGAGTGGGAAGGATAAACTGGACTTTCTTTTAAGGATCCTCAAGCGTATTGCCGCTCGTATTCCACTGGAGACATGTAGCCCAGGGTGGAATGCATGCGCACCCTATTGTAATAGAG
>CABURR010000047.1 GCA_902493985.1 uncultured Collinsella sp.
AGTCCTGCGGCTGCCACGGCCATCACGACCACGACAGGCACGAGAGCTGCGGCTGCCACTAGCGGCACGTGCCCTGGCGCAAGCACGCTTCCACGTGTGTGACAACCTGCGAACAAACGGCGAAGGCCGCCTGGAGTACCATCCAGGCGGCCTTCGCCATACACGACTCAACCAGTCGCTATTTCTTATTGCGCATCTGAGCTTCCATCTGGCGCAGCAGGTCCATATCCGACTTAGGACCGCCCGCTCCCAGGCCGCCCATGCCGCCCAGCCCCATAGCATCCAGACCGGGAATATTGGGCATGCGCATCTTTTTGCCCTTCTTACCCTTTTTGCCCTTCTTGCCACCGGCCTGCGCCTGATTGGCCATCGTGCGCATGCGGCCCATCATCTTGTTCATCTCGCCCCACTGCTTCATAAGGCTATTCACCTCGGTGGGGGTCACGCCGGCGCCCTTGGCGATACGGGCGCGACGCTGGCCGTTAATGATAGAGGGACGAAGGCGTTCCTCCTTGGTCATAGACATGATGATGGCCTCGTTCTTGTCGAAGATGCCCTCATCCAGGTTGCCGCCCATCTGGTTGAGCGCGCGCTGACCACCGGGGAGCATGCCCAGAATGCCCTTCATGCCGCCCATCTTCTTAACGGCCTTCATCTGGTCGAGCATGTCGTTCATGGTAAAGCCCTCGCGCAGCATACGCTCGGCAGCCTCGAGCTGCTCGGCGTCGGCCGCCTCCTGGGCCTTCTCGATAATACCGACGACGTCGCCCATGCCTAAAATGCGCTTGGCCATGCGGTCGGGGTAGAACGGCTCCAGCGAATCGGGCTTCTCGCCCATGCTCACGAACTTAATGGGCTTGCCGGTCACCTGGCGCACGGAAAGCGCGCCGCCGCCACGGGCGTCGCCATCGAGCTTGGAGATGATCACGCCGTCAAAGTCGGTGCGCTCGGCAAAGGTCGAGACGACGTTGACGATATCCTGGCCGGTCATGGCATCGACGACCATCAGCACCTGATCGGGCTTGACGGCCTTCTTGATGTCCACGGCTTCCTGCATCATCTGCTCGTCGATCTGCAAACGACCGGCGGTATCGACGATGACCACGTCACGCAGGTGGTCGACGGCCTCCTGAATGGCGCCCTTGGCGATATCGACCGGGTGCTCGCCGTCACCGCGGAAGACCGGCACGCCGATCTCTCCGCCGAGCGTGGCCAGCTGGTCGGCAGCGGCGGGACGGTAGACATCGCACACGGCGAGCAGCGGCGAGCGGCCCTGCTTCTTGAGCAGGTAGGCCAGCTTTACGGCAGCCGTGGTCTTACCGGAGCCCTGCAGGCCGACGAGCATGATGACATTGGGAATGCGGTTGCTAAAGACGAGCTTGCTCTCGGTGGAACCGAGCATCTCGGTGAGCTCGTCGAGCACGATCTTGACGACGTTTTGCGCCGGCGACAGCGACTCCATGACCTCGGCGGTCATGCAGCGCTCCTTGGTCTTGGCGACAAACTCCTTGACGACCTTGAAGTTGACGTCGGCCTCAAGCAGCGCCATGCGAATGTCGCGCATGGCCGAGGTGATATCGGCCTCGGTCAGCTTACCCTTGCCGCGCAAGCGGTCAAATGTGTCGTTGAGGCGATCGCTCAGGGAATCAAACACTGGTTACTCCTTAGTTGGACTCGCCCACCAGGGCGCGGCAGAAATCTTTGGCATTGAACTCCTGCAGGTCATCGACCTGCTCGCCCACGCCCACGCGCAGGATCGGGAGCTTGAGCTTCTCGGCAACGGCCATGGCGATACCGCCCTTAGCCGTTCCGTCGAGCTTTGTCATGATAATACCGTCCAGACCCAGCGCCTCGTTAAACTCGAGCGCCTGGTTCAGACCGTTTTGGCCTGTCGCGGCATCGATCACGAGGACGACCGAGACAGGCATGGGACCGGCGGCCATATTGGCGGCGCGCTTACGCGTCACGTTGACCACCTTGGCAAGCTCACGCATGAGTTCGGGGCTCGTGTGCAGACGGCCGGCGGTGTCGATAAGCACCAGGTCGCTGCCGCGCTTGTCGGCCTCGTCGAGCACGTCGTAGCAAACGCTTGCCGGGTCGGAGCCGCGGTCGCGCTTGATGACGGGGACGCCTGCGCGCTGGCCCCACACATCGAGTTGCTCGATGGCGGCGGCGCGGAAGGTATCGGCCGAACCGATCACGACGTTCTTGCCGCGGGCAGCCATGGCGCTCGCGATCTTGCCGACCGTGGTGGTCTTGCCGGCACCGTTAATGCCCACAAACAGCACGCAGCTCGGCGTGTCGGCGAACGGATCTCGCTCGGCGGGCACAAAATGTTGCTCGAGCTGCTCGGCCAGGGCGCGACGGAGTTGCGGGGCGGTCTTGAGGTTCTTCTTGGCCGCGGTATCGCGCAGGTCATCGGAGACCTGAATGGCGACCTCGGCGCCCATGTCACCCATGACGAGGGTGTCCTCTAGATCCTCCCAAAAATCCTCATCGACCTCGCCGCCAAAGTAAAAGACCTCGTTGAGGGCCTCGCGGCTGCGCTCAAGTCCGCGCGAGAGAGCATCGAAGAATCCCATTATGCATTCACGACCTTTCCGGTTTCGCGATCAAGTTTTTGCGAGACGACGCGACTGACGCCGTCGGCTTGCATCGAGACGCCGTAGAGGACGTCAGCGTCCTCCATAGTACGGCGCTGATGCGAGATAACCAAGAGCTGCGTATCGGAACGCAACACGTCGAGTGCGCCAATGAGCTTGGACAGGTTGGCGTCGTCGAGCGCCGCCTCGACCTCGTCCAGCACATAGAACGGCACCGTACGCGTGCGATACACGGCAAAGAGCAGGGCGAGCGCCGTCAGGCTCTTCTCGCCGCCCGACATGAGCATCATCTTGGTAATGCGCTTGCCACGCGGCTGCGCCACGACCTCGATGCCCGTCTCGGCCGGATGCTCGGGGTCGGTCATCTCCAGATGTGCCTGGCCGCCCGGGAACAGCATGGCGAAGATCTCGCGGAAGTTCGCATCGACCTTCTCAAAGGTTACCAGGAAGGCTTTGCGCATCTTGCGATCGATGGCCACGGTGATCTTGGTGAGCGCCTTGCGCGCGCTCTCCAGATCGGCCAGTTGCTCCTCGATGTAATCGGCGCGGCGCTTGAGCTGCTCGTACTCCTCCATGGCAACCTGGTTCACAGGGCCCAGGTTGTTGATCTGGCGCACGAGCTGGTTGAGCTCGCGCTCAGCAGCGTCACGGTCGGTGGGCGCAGGAAGCATGAGCGCTTCCTCCAGCACCGTGGTGCCATCGGCGGTAATGGCCTTGATGGCCGCCTCCACCTGCACCTCGAGCTTGCCGCGAGAGACCTTGAACTCGTTTTGCGTCGCCGTGGCGGCATCGACCCGTTCCTTGGCGTGGGAGACCTCGGCCTTGGCGTCCTCGATAGTCTTCTTGAGCGAGGCCGAGTCCGCCTCCTCGAGCGAAGCCTGGTCACGCAGGCGCGCGGCCCAATCCGACGCGCGCTCCAGCAGGGCCGAATAGCGCTCGTGCATGGGGTCGACGCGCAGGCGCAGCAACTCGAGCGAGCGCGAGGCCTGGCGTGTTCCGCGGATACGGCGGTCGATGCCCTCCAGGCGATGCTCCAGGTCGGGCACGCGGCCCTTCAGCGAACGCAGACGCTCGCTCGTCTGAGCCAGGCGGACCTTGGCATCGGCGAGCTTGCCGGCTGCCTCGGAATCGTCACGACGCACGCGATCGAGCTCGTCGTTGGCTTCGGCAATCTGGAGACCCAGGTCGCTTGCCTGCGCGCGGGCCTCGTCACGCGAACGGGTGAGCTCGTCCACGCGCGGGCGCGCAGCGCGAACGGCCTCGGCGGCCTGCTCGCGGCGCTTGGAGATGCGCACGCGCTCGGCCTCGGCGTTGTTGGCGCTTTGCTCCAGGCGGCCGATCTCGGAGAGCAGCGAGCGGCGCTCGCCCTCAAGACGGGCGATCTCGCCGGCGGCATCGCCCTCGGCGGCACGCGCCTCCTCGACGGCCGCATTAGCCTCGACGACCTGATCCGACACATGCTCAAACACGGCAGCCAAATCGGGCTCAAGGCCCTCCAGCTCGCGAATGCGACGCTTGCGCTCCAGGGCACCCGAAGCCTCGCCGGCATCGAGTCCCACGCGCACCAGGCCGCCACAGCTCACGCGGGCGCCATCGGGCGTCACATAGGTCACACCGTCAACGACTGGTGCCGCCAGCGCGGCAGCCAAGTCATCGACCACGTAATAGCCGCCGAGCAGGGCCTCGACAACCGGGCCATACCCGGAACGCACGGACAGACGGTCGACCAAACGAGAACCGGCAGCGCCCTTGGCAGCAGCAGAGCCGCTCACGCCGCGACCCACCAGCAGCGCCTCGCCCGAGGCCTTCTTTTGGTCCAGAGCCGCACGACCGGCGCGCTCAAGCGTAGCGGCGTCATCAAACAGCAAGGCATCGATATCGCCAGCAAGCAGCTGCTCGACCAGGCCCTCGAGCTCACGAGGAGCCTCGAGCACGTCGCCCAGACGACCCGAGACATCATCGCCCAGCGCGCCCATCAGACGGCTCACCAGCGGCGAGCTGTCGGCCATGCGGGCATCGAGCTTCTTTTGGCTGGCAAGCTCCGAGCGCACCTCGGAAAGTTTGTTGCGCGCCTCACTCTCACGATTACGCAAGTCCTTCAACGCCGCACGGGCGACCTCGGTGGCCTCGCGAGCATCAATCTGGGCCTGGCGGGCCTGATCGAGCGCACCGTCAAGTTCCTCAGCGCGGTCGCAACGGCTCTCGAGCGAGGCCGTGACCTCCTCGAGCTGCTCGTCGATCTGCTCCAGGCGCGAGGCGTACATGTTGTCCTCGACCTCGGCGTTGCTCAGCGAGTCCTTCACCTTGGCGAGCTCGAGCGCGGCGTTATCGGCCACACGCTGCACATCGCGCTGCTCGCGCGTGAGCTGCGAAATCTGATTGTCGAGCGCCACGCGAAGCTCGTGGAGCTGGGCGGCGGCAGGACCGGCGGCGTCAACGTCGTCCTGCGCCTGCATGTGCGCACCGGTCACTTCCTCAAGCTGGGCACGCGCATCCTCGAGCTCCTCGACCACGCGACGACGCTGATGCTCGGAGCTCGAGATCTGGCCGCGCATGTCGGACAGGCGCGACACCATGTTGTGGCCCTTTTCCTCGAGTAGGCGCATGTCGGAGTTGATGCGGCCGACCACGTCTTGCATATGGCGGCGCTGCTCGCCCAGATCACCCACAAACAGGCCCTTTTCCTCGAGCATGACTTGGAGCTTCTCGAGCTCGCGCTCTTTTTCGCCCAAGCGGTATTGCGCAAGCTCAAGCTCGGCAGTGCCCTCCTTGGAGCGGCTCTCCAGGTCGTTCCACTGCGACTGCAGCGAACGAAGCTCGTCGACGGCCAGCATCTGCGTAAGCTCGTTAGCACGCGAGGACAGCTCTTTGTACTTGCGCGCACGATCGACCTGACGCTCCAGCGGGCGCAGCTGACGGGCAATCTCCTTATTGATGTCGCGGGCACGGGTCAGGTGCTCGTCCATCGATTTAATCTTTTTGAGCGCACGCTCCTTGCGGCGCTTGTGCTTGGAGATGCCGGCAGCCTCCTCGATCAGGGCGCGGCGCTCCTCGGGGCGGCTCTGCAAAATGGCGTCGAGCTTGCCCTGGCTGATGATGGAATGCGTATCCTTGCCCAGGCCCGAATCGTGCAGGATGTCCTGAATGTCCATCAGGCGGCACGGGCTCGAGTTGATGAGGTACTCGCTTTCGCCCGAGCGGTACATGCGACGGGTAATGGCGACCTCGTCAAAGTCGACGGGCAGCATATGGTCCGAGTTATCGAGCACCAGCGTGACCTCGGCGACACCCACCGGCTTGCGCGCCGACGAGCCCGAGAAGATGACATCCTCCATGGCCTGGCCGCGCAGCTGCTTGGCACTCTGCTCGCCCAGGACCCACAGAATCGAGTCGGAGATGTTCGATTTTCCCGAGCCGTTGGGACCGACGATGACGGTCAGGCCCGGCTCAAATGACATATGGGCGCGGTCGGCAAACGACTTGAACCCTTTGAGCGTGAGGGACTTGAGATACACGGTTCCTCGCTTACACGTGCTTCTTATTCAGAATCACGCCGTTGGTGGTGTAACCCATGCGGTCGAGCGCTTCGAGCGCGGCGGCTCCCTCGGCTTCCTTCTTTGAGGAGCCGGAGCCGCGACCCTGACGAATACCATCGATCAAAACCACGGCGGTAAAGGTGGGCGCATGCGCCGGGCCCTCGGAGCCAACGAGCTTGTACGCCGGGGGCTCGTGACCGTCGGCTTGCACACACTCCTGCAAAAACGACTTGGGGTTCGCAGGATGCTCGGCACGCTCGGAAGCCAAATGCGGCTTAAGCGTACGGTGAATGAACTCCGCCGCGGCATCCCAGCCGGCATCCAGGTACAGCGCTCCCACGAGCGACTCGTAGACGTTCTCGAGGGCCGAATGCAGGCCGCGCGCACCGGTACCGGTCTCGGAGGCACCAAAGATGATGATGTCGTCGATGCCCAGCTCGTGAGAAACCTCGGACAGCGTAGCGCCCGAGACAAGCGACACCTTCAGGCGCGTGAGCTTGCCCTCGTCAAACTCGGGATAGGACTCAAAGAGCGAACGGGCCACCACAGCGCCCAAAATGGAATCGCCCAAGAACTCAAGGCGCTCATAGCTGGCAGAAACCGGCTGGCCCTCGACTGCCGAAGGATGCGTAAGCGCCGCGCGCAGCAGCACCTTATTATTGAACTCGTGGCCCAGGATTTCCTGGGCACGCGTAAGTCGGTCGGATAAAGCCAAGACCTAGGCCTCCCTGGCGTTTTCGATCGCGTCGACGGCGTCGGCGACAGAGTTGAGCGAGAGCAGAGTCTCGTCATCGATCTCGAGGTTGAACTCGTCCTCGATAGCCGTAACCAGCTGCAGGCGCTCGAGCGAGTTGGCATCGAGGTCGTCAAAGGTGGTCTCATCGCTAATTTCGGCAACATCGACGCCCAGAACGTCAGCAGCGACCTCGGCGATCTTGTCGAAGATTTCGGAGCGGTCCATAGCGCTTCCTCTCATAGTGCATGAATACCAAAAGAATGGTACCGCCCGGGCGGTACCAAGACACGGTTCTGATTCTACCCCACGACGTGCGCCCCAAGACGCATAACGCCGCTGTTATAAAACGATACCGTCCATAGAGTTGGCGACATTCTCGACCAGCCCGGCGCGCACGGCTTCGGCCGCCGCGAGCGTACCGTTTTTAACAGCCTCGACCGAGGTGGCGCCATGGCCGATCAGGACCACGCCGCGCAGGCCCAGAAGAATCGCGCCGCCCTTGGCGTCGCCAGAGAGCTTGGCCTTAATCTCGCGCATTTGCTTTTTGATGAGCAGCGCGGCAATCTTGGTGCCGAGCGAAGACATAAAGACACCCTTGAGCTCCTGCAGCAAAAACTTGGCAGCGCCCTCGGTGGCCTTGAGCGCAATATTGCCCGACATGCCATCGGCAACGACGACATCGAAGTTACCTGAGGTGATGTCCGTTCCCTCGCAGTTACCAACAAAGCCGGGAACGGCGGCTTTCATGGCCGGGAAGCAGGCCTTGGTAAAGTTGGAGCCCTTCTCGTCCTCGGTGCCGTTGGCAAGCAGGCCCACGCGGGGATGCTCGATTCCCAGGACGACGCGGGCATAGGCGCTACCCATCTGGGCAAAACGCACCATGTCATCGACCTCGACATCGGGGTTGGCGCCCATATCGCACAGCACCGTCAGACCGCCGGCGCGATTGGGCAGCGCATTGGTCAGACAGGGGCGCACCGGCTGCTTTTTGCCTTCGGCCTGATACCTAAACGGCGTCACGTAGGCGGTGGCAGCGGCGGTCATGGCACCGGTCGAACCGGCAGAGAAGAACGCGTCCGCATTTCCCTTCTTGATGGCGCGGCACGACAGCACGATCGAAGACTTGCGTTTGGTCATCACGGCGCGAATGGGATCGTCATCCATGGCGATAACGTCGGGTGCCTCCAGGGCCTCGACGCGCGCATGGGAGGCGGCAAAGGGATTGACGATTTCGGCGGGGCCAGCTGCCAAGACCTCGATATCGGGATCGGCGGCAAGCGCAGCCTCGATACCATCGAGAACAACCTGAGGTTTCTCGTCTCCGCCCACAACGTCTACACAAACGCGAACGTTACTCATATACATGCTCCTTATACAAAAATGGCCGACTCATTGAGCCGGCCATTGTGGTTCCATTTGGAACGGCATCGCATCCAGAGTATACCGTTACTCGGTAACGATAACCTCGCGGTCCTTGTAGAAACCGCAGCTGGGGCACACGTGGTGCGGAAGCTTGACAGCGCCGCAACGGGGGCACGTGGACTGAGCCGCAGCCGAGATCTTCATGTTGGCGGAACGACGGGTGTGAGTGCGGATACGACCCTGCTTTTGTTTAGGTACGGGCATAGTGACCTTCCTTATGAACTATCCAGTGTGGCGATTACGCGCAAGTAGCGATACTACCACAGTTTTACTCATCGAGCTTGAGATTCTTCAATGCTGCAAATGGATTTTCCGTGGCAGCGGCCCATTCTGCCTCTGCCTGGACGGCGCAATCGCATTGCTCGACGTTGAGATTGCGACCGCAAGTGGGGCACAGACCGCGGCAATCGGGCTTGCAGAGCACCACAAACGGCGTGTCCATAACGACCGCGTCATTGATGGGCTCACCCAGATCGATGATGCGGTCCTCACCCAGAAGCTCATAGCCGTCCTCGTAGACCTCGGGATCCTCGGGCACCTCAAAGAGATAAAACTCCTCGATCTCGCCGGCGATATCAAACGAGGCGGGCTCCAGGCAACGGTCGCACTCGCCGGTGGCGTGCGCGCGAACCATGCCCGTGAGCAAGACACCGGTACCGGCATTGGTAAAGACAACGTCGTAGTCGATGCCGTCCTGTAGCTGGTACTCCTTCTCGCCCACCGTGTAGGTGGCGACATCGACCTTACCGGTCAGCGGATACGAATCTCCAGGAAACTCGAGCTGCTCGGAAAGATCGACGGTAACGCTCGGGAACTCAGCCATTACCACTGACCATTCTGCTGGGCGGCACCCTCGTTGAGCTGCTGACGGCAACGGGTAACGGTGCCGGTCAGGCTCTTGAGGTTCTCCTCCAAGTGCGTAAAGACCTGCTCTGCGTAGTCCTCGGCAGCATAACGCGTCTCGCGCTCGTACTGCTGGGCACGATCGCGGATGTCGTCGGCCTGCTGCTGCGCAAGGCGGACGATCTCCTGCTCACCGGCAATGGTGAGGGCCTGCTGCTGAGCGTCGGCGATGATGGAATCGGCCTGAGCGGCGGCGGAAGCCATAAGCTCCTCGCGCTCCTTAAGGATACGGCGGGACTTCTGCCACTCCTCGGGATAGCTCATGCGGATCTCGTCGAGGATGTTGAAGAACACGTCGGCGTCGATGACCTTGAACTGAGCGTTCTTGCCGAAAGGCGGCTTGGCTTCCTCGATCAGCCCTTCGAGCTCATCGACCAAGCTGACGATCCTATCGCCAGGAAAATTCTCGCCCGGCATCCGGTCTCCTTTCATAGGTAACATATCATCGTGCTAGTTTACCACATGCCACCAGGCAATAAGAAACGTCACGAAAAGCGATGTTTGAGCGCTTCGACCACGTTGGACGGGACAAACGTCGATACGTCACTGCCGAGCGAGGCGATCTGGCGAACGACCGAGCTCGAGATATAGCCGTACTGCGGCGCACTCATGACAAAGATGGACTCCAGCTCGCTATCCAGGCGATAGTTAAGGTCGGCCTGCTGCAGCTCATACTCAAAGTCGGTCATGGCGCGCAGACCCTTGACCACGGCCCCCGCCCCCTGCTCACGAGCGAAGTCGACCAAGAGGCCGGTAAAGGGCAGGACCTCGACGCCGTCGATATCACCGAGCGCCTCGCGGGCCAGCGCCACGCGCTCATCGAGCATAAACGTGGTGCCCACACCGTTTTTACCCTGCGACTCGGCAACAGCGACGATCACGCTGGGAAAGATGCGGCGGGCGCGGCGGATCACATCGATATGGCCAAACGTGATGGGATCGAAGGTGCCCGGGACGATCACGCGATTAATCGTGTCACTCATGGGCGTCCTCCGGGGATACTGCCTCGTCATTTTCGTTAGCATCAGTGCCGCCGTCCTTGCTATCGCCGACCCAACGGAGCAGGTCGACCGAGGTAATGCCGTAGCGCTTCTCACGTACAGTCTCAAAGTCTGCCGGATGCGCGCCCGCATCGGCGGCGGCATGCTCAAACAGGGCGTAAGCGCCAGACGCAAGCAGACCCTGCTGGGCCAGATTCTGCAGCAGTTCCTCGACCGGCTCGGCACCAAAAGCATAGGGCGGGTCGAGCAGGACCAGATCAAAGGGGCCGCCCGGTACACGACCGCGTGAGGCACTCGTCAGCATGTCGCCCGTGACCACGCGCCAACGCGCACGGTCACGGCAGAGCGACTCGATATTCTTGGTAATGAGCCGCGCGGCGTTGCGATCGATCTCAAACGTCGTGAGCGAGCGGGCCCCACGAGAGAGCATCTCTAACCCTAAGGCACCGGAGCCGCCAAAGGCGTCC
Source organism: uncultured Collinsella sp. (assembly GCA_902493985.1). Lineage (GTDB taxonomy): Bacteria > Actinomycetota > Coriobacteriia > Coriobacteriales > Coriobacteriaceae > Collinsella. The sequence goes on from CABURR010000047.1 coordinate 10,669, forward strand.
AACACACGAACCTCGTCCAAATCGAAATCGAATGCCGACATGACCATAGATGCGCACGCCTCGCGCACGCGATCAGTCGTGGGGCGGGTGACATCGCGACCACGGGGCTCCTCGATCTTACGACCGCGCCATTCGCCGCCGATGATTCTCATCCTCCGCTGACCTCCTTAAAGATATGTCGATAACGCATGGCGACCGCGTCGCGCAAGGGACGCGTCGCCACAGAGTCAAGGTTGCAAGCATACCGCAAGAGCTCGACCGCGTCCAAATGGGCCCACTCGATCAGCTCCTCGTCGGCGTCCAGGTCGACAAAGCGCAGGGTCACACCACCATGCTGGCGATAACCCAGGATCTCGCCTTCATGGCGCAGGCGCAGGTCCATCTGGGCGAGCGTAAAGCCGTCCGAGGTCTTTTCGAGCGACTGGAGACGGTCTTGTGCCGCCGATGCGCCGCCGTTGCCCTTGGAGTGTGTCATGACCAGGCAGGTGCCCGACACGCTGCCGCGGCCCACGCGACCGCGCAGCTGGTGCAGGGCCGCCAAACCAAAGCGCTCACCGTTCTCGATGACCATGACGGTGGCGTTGGGCACGTCGACACCCACCTCGACCACCGTGGTCGATACGAGCACGTCGATCTCGCCGCGCTTGAAGGCATCGATCACGCGGTCCTTCTCCCCCGCCGGCATGCGGCCGTGAAGGCGCTCGATGGTAAGTCCCGGCAACGCCAGGCGCAGTCTGTCGAGCTCGGTTGCCGTATCGTGGAGCGGCACAGGCACGGTCACGCGGCCCTCGTCGTCACGGGCGATGCCGGGGACATCCTCAAGCTCATCGGCCGAATCGCTCGGCTCCACAAGCGGGCAGATCACGTAAGCCTGCTGGCCCTTTTCATGCGCCTCGCGAATGGCGCCGTAGGCCAAGTCGCGGCTCGACTCGGTGAGCACGCGTGTCGTAACGCCTGCCCCCGGAACAGGCCGATGGCGAATGATGCTCGTGTCCAGGTCGCCATAGACCGAGAGCGCCAACGTGCGCGGGATCGGCGTCGCCGTCATAACGAGTAGGTCGGCACCCGGGCCCTTGGCACGCAGGGCATTGCGCTGGCCCACACCAAAGCGGTGCTGCTCGTCGATAACGACAAGCGACAGGTGCTTAAACGTCACGTCATCCGAAAGGACTGCGTGGGTTCCAAAGAGCACGTCGAGCTCGCCTGATTCCAGCTGGGTATGGATCTGCTCGCGCTCGGCTGCCGGCGTGGCACCCGTCAGGAGCGCCCAGGACATGCCGGCCTGCGAGAGCAAGGGGCCGGTCTTATCGGCATATTGGCGCGCCAGCACACCCGTAGGCGCCATAACGCAGGACTGGGTACCCGAATCGGCCGCGACGGCCAGCGCGCAGGCGGCGACGGCCGTCTTGCCGGTACCGACGTCGCCCAGAAGCAGGCGGTTCATCACGCGCCCGCCATCGCGCATGTCGTGCAGGATGTCTTGGAACGCGGCCTCCTGCTCGTCGCTCAGCAAAAACGGCAGGGCCTGCCTAAGCGCGGCCAAGTGCTCGCCCGCGACGTGGGCGTAGGGAACCACCTCGACCAAGCCGCCATCGTTGCGCAGACGCAGTGCGAGCTGCAAGCAGAGACACTCCTCGTAGGCAAGACGCCGGCGCGCGATATCGCGCTCGGCCATACTCGAAGGAAAGTGGATCGAGCGCAACGCACGGGCATTGCTCATCAGGCGGCGCTTGACGCGTAAGCGCGCAGGAATCGGGTCGAAGGGATTGCCGACAGCCTCGAGCGCGCCGCTAACGATGCGGCGCATCCACGCCTGGCTCACACCATCGCTCACGTAATGGACCGGCAGAATGGTGCCCGCGGCACGCCCGTCCTCGAGCTTTTCAAAGTGCGGCGAGGCCATCTGCTTAAAGCCGTAGGCAAACTCGACCTTACCCATCACGGCCAGGCGGTCGCCCTGCTTAAACTGCTGGGCAATCCAGGGCTGACGGAAAAAGGCGACTTGCAGCACGCCCGTCTCGTCCACCAGCGAGACCTCGGTCACCTGCATACGCGGGCGGGGCTGCTTTTGGACGACACGATCGACCGTGGCGACAATCGTGCACACGGTCCCGATGGGCGCCATCTCGATGGACCAGGAGCGCGTGAAGTCGAGATATCGGTGAGGGATATGGAGAAGGAGGTCCCCCACCGTCCGAATTCCCAGACGGCGAAGGGCCTCCTCACGTTTACCCGAAACATATTTGAGTCGCGCGATATCCTCGTCGAGCGCATTGCTCTGGGCAAAGCGCTCCGACACGCGCGGCACGGAGCACAGCTCGGACATGGGCAGATGCCTACTCGATCGAGAAGATCACGGGATAGAGCGGCTGCTCGCCACGATGGGCATCAATCTCCAGGTCGGGCTGAGCCTCCTCGATGGCGTCGACGATCTCCTGGAAGGCCTCATCGGACAGCTCCTCGCCGGCCAGAATCGTCAGCGCGTCGCCCTCCTCTTCCTCCTGCATACGGTTGATGCAATCGAGCGTGACCTGCTTCACGTCAGAGCCGACCACATCGATGGAGCCGGCAATGATGCCCATGACGTCACCGGAGTGAATCGGCGAGCCGTCGGAGGCACTGGAGTCGCGCACGGCGCGGGTGACCTCGCCATCGCGGACCTCGCTGATGGCGTCGACCATAGCGGCGACGGCGTCCTCGAGCTCGGAATCGGGCAGGACCGCAAACAGCGCGGAGAACGCCTGCGGGACGGTCTTGGTGGGAACGACGGCAACCTTCTTGTCGGTGCAGGCTGAGGCAGCGGCCTCGGCAGCCATGCGGATATTGCCGTTATTGGGCAGGATGATGACCGAGGTCGCGTTGACCTGGTCCACCGCGCCCAGCAGGTCTGCAGTCGAGGGGTTCATGGTCTGGCCACCCGACACGATCACGTCGACGCCGAGGGACTTGAGGATGTCGGCCTCGCCAGAACCGGCGGCAACGGCGACAAAGCCCAGCGCCTTGGCGGGCTCGGCGGCCTTTTCCTGATCCTCGTGGATCTTGGCGGTACGGTCGTGGGCCTCCATCTCCATGTTGTGGATAAAGACTTCGTAGATCTGACCAAGCTGAAGCATGTGCTCGAGCACCAGGTTGGGGGTGTTGGAGTGCACATGGATCTTGTAGTCGGGATAGGCGCCAACGAGTAGTTCACAGTCGCCCATGGAACCCAGAAACTTAAGGCACTCATCCTCGTCAAACGGGGCGTCGGCCTTAAACAGGAACTCGTTGCAGTAACGGAACTCCGAGCCCTCCCAATCGTCATTGGCCTCGATCTCAACACGGCCAAGAGCGGCATCGCGGGCAGAGCCGGCGGAGTCAAACGTAGCGGAGAAATCCTCGACCACGGTGCTGCGGCCAAGCGCGGCAGCAACAAAGTTCTCAAGGAAAATAGCAAAGCCGAAGGCGCCGGAGTCGACCACGCCGTTCTCCTTCAGAACGGGCAACAGGTCGGGCGTGCGAGCGACGGACTGATATGCCTCGACGACGATGGCGTCGAGCGCGTCCTCGGCCGAGAACTTCTTCTTCTCGCACTCATCGGCCTTGGTCGAGACATCGCGCAGGACCGTGAGGATCGTGCCCTCGATGGGCTTGCGGACGGCCTGGAAGGCGACCTTGACGGCACGACGGAAGGCGAAGGCAATATTGGCGGACGTAATAGGCTCGTCGGCAGAGACAAGGCCCTCGGCCACGCCGCGAAGAATCTGCGAGGTAATAACGCCGGAGTTACCGCGAGCGCCCATGAGAGAGCCGTGGGTGATGGCACCGGCGATGGCCTCCATATCGGCATCGGCGGGAAGGACAGAGAGCTCCTTGGTCACCGAGGCGAGCGTGAGCGACATGTTGGTGCCGGTATCGCCATCGGGTACGGGGAAGACGTTGAGCTTGTTGATCTCCTCGGCCTTGTCGGAAACGGCAGCCGCAGCGATCGGAAAACAGGTGCGAATGGTCTTTGCAATCATGGGTATTTGAATCTCCGTTTTCGGATGCTAGTTCAGACGGCTCTTGAGCGCGTCGATATGGATGCCGATCTTAAGGCTGGCGGGATCGATCTGGGCGATCTCCTGCAGGGTGAAGGCAACGGAGCTCGAAAGATTGTGGCAGACGGACTTCATGTTGACGCCGTTCTCGAGCACGACGTGAAGATCGACCGTAAGGCCGTTCTCGTCGGCGGAGACAAGCACGCCCTTGCGGAGGCGCTGACCGGCAAGCAGGCGCACGCTCTCGGCGCCCTGGAGCTGCTCAGCCATACCGACAACGCCATAGCACGTCATCGCGGCATAACCGGCAATATCGGCAATAACGTCGTTCGAGACGCTCAGGCTGCCGTTAATGGTCTCAGACACAAGAATCTCCTTTTCTTGGTGCTCGCGGCACCATGTCGTGGGAGCAATCATTGCAATATTCTACAACGACCGCGGCATGTTGAGGTGGCGGGCCTCGGGATTACATCCTCGACACGAAATGTTGATATGGTAACGTTCGCGAACGGCGATCGCGGCATGAAAAAACCCGCCGCATAAGCGACGGGTTTTACAACCTGGCTCCCCGGGTAGGACTCGAACCTACAACAGCGCGGTTAACAGCCGCGTGCTCTACCATTGAGCTACCGAGGAATTTAAAGCCCAACGGAAAGGGCTGGAAAATTCTGGCTCCCCGGGTAGGACTCGAACCTACAACAGCGCGGTTAACAGCCGCGTGCTCTACCATTGAGCTACCGAGGAATAGGTGCGTGCTCTCAAGCAACGAAGTTTATTATACGGACGAATCAGCTCAGGGCAAGAACTTTTTTAAGAAATTTTCCGACCCAGTCATTGGGGACGTTCTTAAACGACCAGTCATTCAAGAACGTCCCCAATGTCTACATGAAAGCGCCCCCAAGCGGATGTGCTTGAGGGCGCCTCTTGCTTGACTAGCTCTCGATATAGTCCTTCAGCTTACTGCTACGGCTCGGGTGGCGAAGCTTGGCCAGAGTCTTGGACTCGATCTGGCGGATGCGCTCGCGCGTGACGCCAAACTCACGACCGACTTCCTCGAGCGTGCGGGGATGTCCGTCGACAAGGCCAAAGCGCAGTTCGATAACCTTGCGCTCACGATCGGCAAGCGAATCGAGCACCTGGGTGAGCTGCTCCTGCAGCATAGAGAAGCTGGCCGCATCGGGCGGAACGATAGCCTGGGAGTCCTCGATGAAGTCGCCCAGCTGGGAATCCTCTTCCTCGCCGATGGGGGTCTCGAGCGACACGGGCTCCTGCGAGATCTTCTGGATCTCGCGGACGCGGTCGGCGCTCATATCCATCTCGGCACCGATCTCTTCGGGGGTCGGGTCGCGGCCCAGGTCCTGAAGGAGCTGACGCTGCACGCGGACGAGTTTGTTGATAGTCTCGACCATGTGCACGGGAATACGGATGGTACGGGCCTGGTCGGCGATAGCGCGCGTAATGGCCTGACGGATCCACCACGTGGCGTACGTGGAGAACTTAAAGCCCTTCTGGTAGTCGAACTTCTCGACGGCGCGGATCAGACCGAGGTTGCCCTCCTGAATCAGGTCCAGGAACAGCATGCCGCGACCGACATAGCGCTTGGCGATGGAGACGACCAGACGAAGGTTTGCGCTGATGAGCGCCTGCTTGGCTTCGAGGCCCACGTTCTCAATGCGCGTAAGACGACGCATCTCGGCACGCGTGAGTTCGAGCTCACCAGCATCGGCAGCCTCGAGCTTCTCGGTAGCCTCGAGACCGGCCTCGATCTTCATAGCCAGATCGACCTCTTCGGAGGCGGTCAACAGGTCGACCTTGCCGATCTCCTTGAGGTACATACGGACCGGGTCGCCGGTCAGCATCACCGTGGAGGCATCGATGCCACGCACG
>CABURR010000048.1 GCA_902493985.1 uncultured Collinsella sp.
GAACAATCGTCAATATCGGTCGGAGGGGTGGCTTTGTAAAGCCGTTTGTCTCCACCCGCGTAGCGGGTGGTTTAAAGCTGGCCGCTGCGCGGCCAGCAGACTAAAGTCTTGAACAAAAAAGACGGCCAACCGAAGTTGACCGTCTCAACAATCTTTGGGTGGGCCGTCAGGGGTTCAGCCTGCTTCGCAGGCGGCCGCTGCGGCGCTTTCGCGCCTTGCGCGCTGCGCTGGCAAACGCTCACGCGTTTACTCAGCTCCGCGCCCCGACGGGTTCGAACCCATGAAAGGGCGACAAAAAAGACGGCCAACCGAAGTTGACCGTCTCAACAATCTTTGGGTGGGCCGTCAGGGGTTCGAACCCTGGACCTTGGGATTAAAAGTCCCCTGCTCTGCCAGCTGAGCTAACGGCCCGCGGGAGGCATTGTACCACGGTCTGGGACTATTCCCAACTCCATTGGCCGTTCTGGAAAATCACAACTTCACGTCCATCAGGCGTAATGCCCGTAATATCGATGTCGTCCGTGCCGATCATAAAATCGACGTGCGTGCTCGAGACGTTAACACCATGCTCCAGGAGCTCCTCCTTAGACATGTCGTACCCACCCTCGATGCATTCGGGGAAACCGACACCTAGCGCGAGATGGCAGCTAGCGTTCTCGTCATAGAGCGTATCGTAGAACAGAACACCACTTTCGCGGATCGGCGTGTTCTTGGAAATGAGCGCGACCTCTCCCAGGTGAGCAGCGCCCTCGTCAGTATCGATGATACTTGCGAGCGTTGCCTTGCCCACGCGGGCGTCGTAGTCCACCACGCGGCCGCCCTCGAACTTAATCCAAAAATCGTCGACTTTATTGCCGTGGTGGATGAGCGGCATGGCCGAGTACACGATACCGTCAGCGCGCATGCGATCGGGCGAAGTGAAGACTTCCTCGGTGGGAATGTTGGGGAAGAAGGGGTGCCCATCGGGCGTCTTGCCCTTGCCGCCGGCCCACTCGTGACCCTTCGTCATGCCAATCGTCAGATCGGTTCCATTTGCCGCGGTGTAATGCAGGCAGTCGAAACGATTGTCGTTCAGGAAACGCAGGTTCTTTTCGAATGCGGCGTCATGGAGCTCCCAGTCGCTCTCTGGGTCCTGGCCATCGGCGCGAGCGGTGTGCAGAATCGCATTCCACAGCTTATAGATTGCAACCTCATCGGCGTCTCCCGGGAACACCTCGCGCGCCCAAGCCACGACCGGAGCGCCGGCGATGCACCACGGATTGATGTTGTAATCCAGTCCACGGCGGAAAACTTTGCACTGCGTGTTCTTTGCCTTAGAAGCTGCAGCGGGCTTAGCGGGATCGATGCCCTTAAGGGCGGCGGGGTCCGCACCCTCGATAAAGATAAAGCAGGCACCGTCCTGGGCCAGGGAATCCAGCTGCAGGCGCTTCCACTCGGGCGTCTGCTCAAAATAGCTTTTCTCGACATGCTCGTACGTGAGCCTCGTCACGGCATCATCGGCCCAGATGACCGTCACGTGGCCGGCGCCGGCAGCATAGGCCTCCGCGACCACCACGCGCGCAAACGGCGCGCACTCAACCGGAGACTGAACGACAACTTCCTGGCCGGGCTTAACGTTTACGCCCTTGCGGACAACCAGGCGCGCATAGTTTTTAATCTTGGGCTCCAGGGACTTCATACCCTCCAGGGCCTCTTCGACCGTCAGGGCAGCTCGAATCATGTGCCACTCCATCTATCTATAGAACAGTAAAAAGGCGCGCCGCAAAAACGACGCGCCTTATATCTTAGCGATAAGTATGGATGCAAACGCTACTTCTTCTTGGAGTCCTTCTTGTCCTCCTCGGCAGCTGCGCGCTCGATAAGAGCGTTGAGCTTGTTCTCGGACATGCCCTCGGCCTGCGCGCGGTACATGTTGCGCAAGGGACGAATACGAGCGAAGTCGTAGATAAAGTCACCTAGGATGATGACATAGGACAAAACGATGCCGACCATCTGGACAGGGCTGGACACCATGCCAGCGGGAGCGAAGTACAGCGAGGCCCAAATTGCCACGACGAGCACCATGCCAATGGCGAGCACAATCCACCAGATGCGACGGCGCTTGGTGTAGTCCTCGTCCTGCTTGAGGAGGATATTCGACACCGTATAGATGCGGTCCTCCTTGGCGCGCAGCTTAGCCTTGCGGGCGCGCTTCTCCTCTTTAGAGAGGCCCTCGAGGTTCTCGCCCTTCTCGAGCTCTTTGCGGCGTGCCTTAGACGAAGCCGGCACGACGCGAACGGAGCTCGCTGCCTGGCGGGCGGGCTTAGCAGATGCGGCAGACTTGCGCGCAACCCCGGTAACTTCGTGGGATTGCGTGCGCTTGTTCGTGGCGCTACGGGTACTCACTTATGCGTTCTCCTTCATGCTTGTGAACTGGGAGCCCGTGATGATCTGGAAGGCCTCGCGATAGCGCTCGGACGTGCCATCGATGACCTCGGCGGGCAGGTGCGGGGTCTCCCCCGTCATATCCCAGTTGGCCTTGAGCCAATTGCGGACGAATTGCTTGTCGTAGCTAGGCTGGATCTTGCCCTCCTCGTAGCTGGCAGCAGGCCAGAAACGGCTGGAGTCGGGCGTGAGGCACTCGTCGATCAGCGTGACCTTGCCATCGATGACACCAAACTCGAACTTGGTGTCGGCAATGATGATGCCACGGGTCGCGGCGTACTCGGCAGCGGCCTTGTAGATCTTGAGGGAAAGGTCACGAATCTGCGTGGCGATGTCCTCGCCCACGATCTCGCAGCAACGCTCGAACGAGATGTTCTCGTCGTGGTCACCGATCTCGGCCTTCGTGGACGGCGTGAACAACGGCTCGGGAAGCTTGGAAGCCTCGGTCAGGCCCTCAGGCAGCTGGATGCCGCAGACGGTGCCGTTCTCGTCGTAGGTCTTCTTGCCCGAACCGGTCAGATAGCCGCGGACGATGCACTCGATAGGAATCGTCTGGGCCTTCTTAACCAGCATGGCGCGGCCAGCGAGGTAGTCACGATACTCAGCAAACTCCTCGGGGAAATCCGCCGGGTCGATGGAAACGAGATGGTTGGGGACGATGTCGGCAAACTTATCGAACCAGAATGCCGAGATGCGATTGAGCACCTCTCCCTTAAACGGAATCTCGTCGGGAAGAATGAAGTCGAACGCAGAAATGCGGTCGGTGGCGACCATCAGCAGGTTTTCACCGGCATCGTAAATATCACGAACCTTGCCACGGGAATCCGGACGACGCTCCATCGTTGTCACGTGAGTCACTCCTTACCTAAATACGACAGAAATGCGGGTTCTTTCCCGCATGTTTTCGCAAACTCGGAGCGGCAGGGACGCGGCCCCTCCTTCACCGAATAGCGAAAAGCTAGTGCTCCATTGTAGTAGATGCCGCGTCCGCCGTGTGCTCGCGGGGCAGATGAATTGTAAAAGTCGTACCCTTTCCAAGCTCCGACTCCACGGATATGTAGCCATGGTGACGCTCGACGATCTGCTTGGTCACGGCGAGGCCGACGCCCAGGCCGCCAGCTTCGCGGGCGCGGCTGGCATCGGCGCGCCAAAACCGCCCGAAGATGCGCGACAGATCGTCCTTGGCAATACCGATGCCGGTATCAGAAACGGCAATGCTGACGTGCCTGCGGTCACTGAGCACCGACACCACGACCCAACCGCCCTCGGGGGTGTAGCGCATGGCGTTGCTCATGAGGTTGATAACACATTGCGTGATCATGTCGGGATCGGCCTCGACGACATCGTCGTGACCCTGGGTCTCGTCCGCAAAACGCAGGCGCAGATCGCGGTCGACAAACAGGCGCTCCTGGGCATTGACGATGGAACGCACAAAAGGAACCATGTCCACCGGCTCAAGGTTGAGCGGAGCCGTGCTGTTTTCCATACGCGATAGGTCGAGCATCTGCTGCACCAGACGAGCCAGGCGACGCGTCTCGGAAGCAACGGTCTCCAAATGCTCATCGTCGGTGGGATACACGCCATCCTGCATGGCCTCGACCGTTGCGAGCATGGCCATAAGCGGCGTGCGAAGCTCGTGTGCAACGTCTGAGGTCAGGCGCTTCTCGTGTTTCATATCCTTCTCGAGCGAGGTGGCCATCTCATCGAAGGTCTCACCCAGCTGATCGATCTCGTCATCACCGCGCAGCCCCGTGCGAGCCGACAGGTCGCCGTCACGGATTTGCTTTGCGGTACTGGTGATGCGATGAATCGGTTTGGTGAGCATGCGCGACACGAGCGATCCGATAACGACCGAAATGCAGATTGCAACAACCGCGGCGAGGGCCATGGCGTTAAAGGTCTTCTCCCTAAACGCAGAGTCCGCCTTGGTGAGCAGAGCGTCGGAGCCGATGGCCCACAGCTTTACCTGTCCGACATGCTCGCCGGAAGACGTTACAATCTCGACGTTAGCAACGCTATCGGAGTCGGTTGGAGCAGACGAGACCGGGCTATGCGATGCCCTCTTGCCGCTCGTGTCGTCGGTCGTAGCCTGGTTTTCGCGTACATCGGCGGTGGCGCTTGCCGAGGGCCAGGAATCGTCATAAACGATCACGCCCTTTTTATTGACGACCTGCATGCCCAGATCGTCGGAAACCAAACTCGACGTTGCGACCGTGCGCAGTTCTCCCGCGGTCCAAGAGCCGTTTTCCTCATATGAGGTCGCCAACTTCTCGGCAGCGGAATTTGCGATTTCGACGATATTGGAGCGTGTGTAATCCGAAAAGACCGTGCCCCACACAACAGAGACAACGCCCACCAGCACCAATACCGTCATGAGCGATGTCAGAGCAAAAGCAAGTGCCATGCGCGAGGGATAGCTCATCGTTGGCCGTGAATCGGAACGAGGCGTGTTCCAACTAGCCTTGGAACCCGCCTCGCTCTCCTGCTTGTGCTTTTGTCCGATTTCAAAGCGCGCAGGTGTCATATGTGATTTCCCTATTTCTCGTCCGACTTATCGGTCTTGGCCGGAGCCTCGAAGCGATAGCCGACACCATGGACGGTGTAGAGCCACTTGGGCTTCTTGGGATCATCGCCCAGCTTGGCGCGAAGATTCTTCACGTGGCTATCGATGGTACGCTCATAGCCCTCAAAGTCATACCCGAGCACTTTCTCGACCAGCTCCATGCGGTTATACACACGGCCGGGATGGCGGGCAAGCGTGGTGAGCAGCTTGAACTCGGAAGCCGTCAGATCGACTTCCTTGCCCTCGACCAAGATCTTGTGGCCCGAGATATCGATGACCAGATCGCCGAAGTCGAGTACCTCGACGGCGGGCTCGTCGGCCTGATGGGCACGGCGGAACAGAGCGCGAACGCGGGCGACGAGCTCGCGCGGCGAGAACGGCTTAATCAGATAGTCGTCGGCGCCGAGCTCAAGACCGATAATACGGTCCTCGATCTCGCCCTTAGCCGTCAGCATGATGATGGGGACATCCGAGGTATCGCGAATGGTGCGGCAAACGCGCTCGCCGGGGATCTTGGGGAGCATAAGGTCGAGCACGACCAGGTCGAACTGATGCTTCTCGAACTCCTCGATCGCGGACTGGCCGTCGCCGACGCCCACAACCCAGTAGCCTTCGCGCTCGAGATAGGCAGCGACGGCGTCACGGATTGCCTTCTCATCCTCGACCAGCAGAATCTTTTTTGCATCTGAAGCCATAACACGGCCCCCCTGTCTCAATTAGCTAAGAACAAGCCCATTTTAACGCACCTGAGCCCGCCGGATGCCGCTATGACGCGGCAGCTCGGCGGGCGGTACTCACAATTACAACGCGTTTATTCCCCTGTTGGCGCCTTTTTAACCCCTCTAAGCTTAAAGAGAGAATAGGCGTGCAGTGACCGTCTCTGGTATACCCTGGCTGTTGCGCACCGTGGCGTACGTAAGGAATGAGTCCGATTTTCCCGCCGTAGCTGGATAATCGCCATACTCCAAAGCGCGGTCGGGCGACAGCAGCGAGCCATAGGTCTTGGCAGAGGTGTCGATCAGGAAATGCGACGCCTGTACCTTAACAAGGTATTTATTCTTCTTGCCAGCCGCACATGCGAGCGGCTCACGGGACAGGAAGAGATACGGCCCTCCCTCATTACCGATATACGTGCCCATGTTGCCCAGGCTGCCCACGCCACTATAGGCCGCCTCGATAGAAAACACGAAGGTATCGCCCATATATACGGCCTCGAAAGGCGAGACTGACGAGGGAAGGACTAGCTGGGCACGTTTGGTGTTGTTGCCGTCGGTCAAATCGATTGCCGTTATGCCGTAGTAGACGCCCTCGTCGTTGCGGACACGCGGCGAGATGGTCAAAATGCCGTCGCTCGCGCGCGGGGCCGATGCAAAGCGACCCGTCGATTTCCAAATTATCTCGGCCTTGGATTCATCAAGCGAGCGACGATAGCAAAACGAATCGCTACTCGTTTTATTGCCACCTGCCGAAGGCATTTTATACCAGATGACCGATGACCCGAACGCCGTAAACAGGGGCGGATCATAGTCCTTGCCACCTCGATCGAGCTCAACCACGTCGCCAGAGAGCGAAGCGCCCGACAGATTTTGAGCGTAGAGCTTCCACGATGAATTGGCAAAGTTCATCTCAACCCACGCGAATACGCCGTCGCCGGCACGAACATCGTAGAATGCATATCCCGTGCCCTCGATAGGGTCCTCGATTAATGTGGTAAGCGAGCCATCGCCCAGGTTGAGCACACCGAGTGTGTTGGCGTGCAGCGCCGATGCGGGCGCCATCATCGCCGCGGCGTAATCGCCGTCGCAGTAGTACAGCAGCGTACCCAGAGGCAGCGTCCACGACGCCGCCGGCTCAAGATCGATGTCGACTGCCTCGTACTCATCCGTAATCGAGATGATCTTGGAATCGTCCTTGATAACCTGCGGCTCGCCGGCGGCATCATCGCTGGTGCCCGTTTTTTTCGAGCATCCGGCAAGTACCGTGGCAGCGCCCGCGGCAGCCCCACCGAGTACAAAGCCGCGACGCGATATTCCGTTCTTGATGTGATCGGCGATACCCATTAGGCGATCTCGGCGCGAGCGGCCTCGATAGCGCGTGTAAGCTGGTCGGCGCAGGAGGTCTTTTTCATACCGCAGGTATTACCGGCGAGAACCTCGATTACGCGATCGGCAGGAGCGCCCTCGACCAGCTTGGAGATAGCCCTGAGATTGCCGTCGCAGCCGCCGGTAAACTCAACGCCCATCACCTTGTTGCCGTCATCGGAAAGGTCAAGGTGAATATTGCGAGCACACACGCCTTGAGGCTTGTAATCAAACGAAATCATGCGATCCCCTCTCAGAATGTTATTCGAGACGACTATTATCCCCGTCTTTCCCTAAATACAACGAGGCGCTTTGCCGGCAACACACATTACCAGCAAAGCGCCTTAAAAAGCTAACGTTATGCCCGAACCTACTCGAAGCTCAGCTGCTCCAGACGATCAAAGACTGTGTCGATGCGGGTGAGGAAGTCCCATGGATCAAAGATCTCGTCGAGCTTCTCCTGGCTGACGGTGCAGCGCGGATCGGCCTCGAGGCGTTCCTTAAAGGTGGGGCCGGAGACGCAATCCTGCACCTCGTGCCAGGTAGCCATGGCGTTTTCCTGCACGATAGCGTAGGCGTCCTCGCGGGTGATACCCGTATCGACGAGGGCGAGCAGCACCTTGGAGGAGAAGATGAGGCCGCGGGTCTTGTTGAGGTTGGCCATCATGCGAGCGGGATACAGCTGCAGGCCGTCGATAACGCGGATGAGGCACTGGAACATGTGGTCGAGGGCGATGAAGCTGTCGGCCTGGGCGACACGCTCGGCAGAGGAGTGCGAAATGTCACGCTCGTGCCACAGGGCGACGTTATCGAAGGCAACCTGGGCGTTGGACTTCACGACGCGCGACAGACCGCAGACCTTCTCCATGGTGATCGGGTTGCGCTTGTGCGGCATGGCGGAGCTGCCCTTTTGGCCCTTACGGAACGGCTCCTCGGCCTCGAGCGTATCAGTCTTCTGCAGATTGCGGACCTCGGTAGCGATGCGCTCGCAGGTGGCCGCGGTGGTGGCGAGAACGCCGGCGAGATAGGCGTGATGGTCGCGGCTGATGACCTGCGTGGACAGTGGATCGTGAACCAGGCCCAGGTGCTCGCAGACGTACTCCTCGACGAACGGCTCGATGGAGCTGTACGTGCCGACAGCGCCCGAGATGGCACCAAAGGCAACGTTCTTGCGGGCATCCTCAAGACGGTCCAGATCGCGCTTGAGCTCCCAGGCCCAAGAGCCAAACTTCATGCCGAAGGTCATCGGCTCGGCGTGGATGCCATGAGTGCGGCCGGCACAGAGCGTGTTGCGCTCCTCAAAGGCGCGACGCTTGCAAATCTCGCCGAGCTTCTTGACGTCCTCGATGATCAGGTCGCAGGCCTGGGTGAGCTGGTAGCACAGGGCCGTGTCGCCCAGATCCGAGCTGGTCATGCCATAGTGAACCCAGCGGCTGGGCTTGGGGTCGCCCTCGGGAACATCGGCATCGATGTATTCCTTCATGTTGGTCAGAAAGGCAATGACGTCGTGGCGCGTGACTTCCTCGATCTCATCGACCTTCGCCTTCTCAAAGTTGGCATGGTCGCGGATCCACTGGGCCTCGTCTTTGGAAATACCGATCTTGCCGAGCTCCGCCTGGGCCTCGCAGGCCAGAACCTCGATCTCCTGCCAAATGGCGTACTTGTTCTCGAGGGAGAAGATGTGTCCCATCTCCGGGCGGGTATAGCGATCGATCATAGCGGCTCCTTTTTGGTTATTGGCACGTTGGTCGTAACCCAACCATTGTACCGTGCGCAGGTGCAAGTATGGGCAGCAGGCATTAACCTAACATTTTGGAATTGGAGCGGGCATGGGGACGTCCGCGTATTTGCTTCGCAAATCCCCACCGGCTTCAGGCGAGCCCCTCAGCCTCACGAAGCCGAAGGGGAAGACTTTGTTGAATTAGCCGTCCCCATGTCTCCCGTGCCCGGTGGAGCGGGCAACGGGACGTCCGCGTATTTGCTTCGCAAATCCGCACCGGCTGCGGCCGCCTATCGGCGACCTTGCCTGCTCGCTATAAACGCTTCGCGTTTATTTAACGCTCGCACCCTGTCGGGTTCGAGTCCCGGCACTTTATTGAAAAAGGCACGGTAACGAAACGTTACCGTGCCTGAAATTCGAATGGAGCGGGCAACGGGACTCGAACCCGCGAGTGTCAGCTTGGGAAGCTGATGCCTTACCACTTGGCGATGCCCGCTTGTGTGTTGGCTAGTATAACGCGGTTGTCTTGTTCGATACAAGGGTGGCGATGCTTGTTTTAGCTGTGGAGATTCGTTTGAAAATCGCGTCAATTGTGGAGACGAGGACCTTTGACTTCCTGTTCTCCCTATCTTCTACCTGCACTTTTGCTTGATTGTTGTATTTGAGCTCAATTTGTCAGGAATTGGGCAAGCTTTTGGTCAGGCTCCGGTACTTACCCGCATGAACCTCGGGGGTAGCCTCATCCTACGCGTCGCAGCCTCCCCGTGCGACGCACGAGGGATAAGGAGCAGCCATGTCCAACGCACCCACGCACTCTGTCCACAGCGCAATCGCAACAGGTCCGCTGCTCCTGCTCCTCTTCCTGCTTTTCGGCTGCCTGGCACCGGGAGCCGCATTTGCCGTCGATGGCTACGACCAGCTCGGCTTCCGCACTATTAGCGATGATTGTGGACCCTTCTTCATCGGCAAGTATGAAGCTCAAGACACCTCGATTGCCTACTGCATGAACCAGGAGCGCCCCGGCCCCACCAAACCGGGCGGCCCATGGCTCAACTTTGATCAAGGCTGGGTGTGGCTCGACGACGAGTTCGCGGCAATCGTTTGTCACGGATATCCAACCACCACGTCGTTTGGCGGTTACCATCTTTCACCCGATCGCGCCCGCGCCGCCACCCAGCTTGCCGTATGGATGCTCAACGGCACTACCCATGTCGACGGCACCTACTCCTACACGACCGCTCAGGGTAAAACCAAGAGTGGGCACTTTACCGCCGACAATGAAGTCGTGGCGGCTGCGCGGTGGCTCCACGACAGCGCAAAATCAGGAAGCATCAAAGCCGCTCCGCACCGCGCGCGACGCTATCTAGGGGCCGTATCGGGCGGCAGCAAACGTCAAGACATGCTCTATGTGCTGCCGGCGGTCTCTGTTTCCTTCCAAAAGCAGTCTGCTAACACCGTTATTACCAGCGGAAACAATACCTATCAGTTTACCGGGGCAACATTCGATATTTTTGAGAGCGCCAGCGGCGCGCGTGTCGGCACCATCAAGATGGACAGCAACGGTCGAGCGCAAGCAACACTCCTACCCAACACGGCGTACTACCTGATTGAAACGAAGGCGCCGGCCGGCTATGTCCCCCGCCACGATCGTATTGCCTTTACCACGGGGAATGACGGCGGGCGGGTCGCCATTGATGAACAGCCCGGCACCATCAACCTGCGTATCGTAAAACTCGATGCCGCGACGAATGCCGGCCCCCAGGTGGGATCTTCACTCGCAGGAGCAGAGTTCACGTGTGTGTCGCAATCAACCCCTGGATGGGCACAAATCCTCACGACCGACGAAAGCGGTCGGGCCACCCTCGCCGATGTCCCCTTAGGAGCCTTTACCATCTACGAATCAAAAGCCCCCGAGGGCTACCTGCCATCCAACGACAGCTGGACCTATACCGTTGGAGCCGACCAGCTCGGCGATTCAGGCGTGGTCGAGATCGAATCTCGCGTTTCCGATATCCCCATTGCGTTTAACCTTGAGATTTCCAAATTCAAGGATTACGGCAATAGCGACCAATCCGGCCTGGAGCAGCCGGCGAGTGGTGTTGTCTTTGAGGTTGTCAGCAACAGCTCTCAGCAGGTTGTTGGCACACTGACCACAAACATCTATGGCTTTGCCTCCACCGAAGATCAGCCCGAAGCATGGTTCGGCACAGGCAAGCGACCCGCCGGTGTCCACGGAGCCGTCCCATACGACCGTGCCGGCTACACGGTTCGCGAGGTTCCGGAAACCGTCCCCGAGGGTTTTAAACGTGCAGGGGAATGGACCGTCGGGGCCAATCAGATTTCCGACGGCGCCGAGCTTCAATATATCGTGGACAACCACGCTCTGTCGACGCATCTCCAGATTGTAAAACGCGATGCCCAAACAGGCGCTTCTGTTCCCCTAGCCGGATTCTCCTTCCAACTCCTCGACAGCAATCACGAACCTGTCTCACAAACTTGCTGGTATCCAGCACATAACGTAATGGACACCTTTACGACTGACGCGACCGGGACCGTCACACTGCCCGAATCGCTCGTGCCGGGCACCTATTATGTACGCGAAACCTCGGCCAAAGAGCCCTATCTTGTCGGCGAAGAAATCGAGGTAAACATACCCGCCGACATGAACCTAACGCCCGTTGCAATCGCCTCGTATTATGACCACGCCGCGACCGGAAATATCAGGATCGTTAAAACCGATGCCGTAGACGGCAGCAGCCTCGCGGGCGCCATCTTTGAGATCCGTGCCTCGGGTGATATCGTGCGCCCCGACGGTAGCATTGCCGCACTCGACGGTGAGACTGTCGCTACCGTCACGACGGATGAAACTGGAGAAGCACGCGCGGACAACCTCCCACTGGGATCTGGCACCGCACGCTACGAGGTTGTCGAGACTCAAGCGCCGGCAGGCTTCTTGCTCGATCAGACAACCCATATTGTCGACCTTACTTATGCCGACCAGAAAACACCCGTTGTAGAAGCACGGCTTAACGTATCCGACGATTACACCAAGGTTGATATCTCCAAGGTCGATGCAAGCGGTGAGCAGGAAGTAGAAGGCGCACGGCTCACCTTATATGGTCCCGATAAAACCGAAATAGACTCCTGGACCTCATCCGACAAGCCACACCGCGTCGAACATCTTGCACCCGGCACCTACTCGTTGCGCGAAATGATGTCTCCGCGGACCTATGACCTTGCCGAGGAGATAACGTTTGAAATAAAGGATACGGGAGAAGTCCAATCCGTCGCGATGAAGGATGCGCCCATCGAGATCAAGGGGCAGGTCGACAAGCGTCAGGAACTTGTCCAACCTATCGAAAAGGGCCTGTTGGCTAACGGCGATGGTAAAAACCGTGCCACGATGCAAACCAATACGGATGGGCTTTTCTCCTATACCATCGACGCTCGAAACGATTCAACTACCTGGGTTGATGAGTTTACAATTACCGATGATCTTGAGTGTGCCGAGGACGATACGGCGAGATTCGTCTCAATCGAAACCCCCGTCGCCATCGGCGACCTCAATGGTCTGTGCAACGTGTGGTATCGCACGACGCCGTTGGACTCGACAGACGTCGATGAGCCGGCAAACGCGACACTTGACGATGGGCACGAAAATCCTTGGCTTGAGTCCGATGAAGTAAGGGAGAGTCTGGGTGAGGATTGCCGCCTCGTCGATTACGACGGCTGGCACCTCTGGAAGGCGGATGTCTCGACCACGGAATCCACCACACTCGAGGCGAAAGAACTCGACCTTGCGTCCAATACCGTCGTAACGGGCATTCGCATTGAATACGGTGCGGTAGCCGCCGACTTTACGACTCGAAGCGATGCGAATTCTTGGACCCGCGATGATCTCAAAGACGAGCACGACGACCTTGACGATGCCAAAGCAATCCTTGGCACAGACGCTCGGGGCGCAATCGTGCACATGCAGGCGACGTCGGCTTATACGCCCCAAACCGCACTCACCAACAGCGCACGCGTCGATCTTTGCCGCAACGGCGGCGGCGATAAACTTGAGTCACATGACGAGGACAGCGTCATTCAACGCTGTACCCTACCGCAGGACCTACCGGCAACAGGATCAGTTCCCATCGCCGCTTGCATCACCGCGCTCCTGACCTCGGGTGCCACAGCCCTATGGTTCGCTCGCCTTAGGTCGATCCCAAAGAAGCGCTAGCGCGATGAAAAAGCGGGCGAGCCAGTCCCCCGGCTCGCCCGCTTTCAATAATGTAAATCGCCGTATCTACTCTGCAGACGAAGATCCACCATCAACGATTGCCTGCTCGGACTCAGGAATCCCATCGGCACCCGTACTCTGTTCTTGCTCCACCTCTTCGCTGATTGCGGAGGCGGGGGTCGAGCCCTTTGCACCCACGATGTAGGCAGCCCCAAATCCTAACGCAATGGCAATCAAGGTCAAAATCACGTAGACAGGCCAATGGCGCTTAATATACGAAAACACGTTGACTCCTTAGAGCTCCGTCTACGAACGGCGGATAACCTCGGTCACGACCTCGGATACCGTGGCAATGTTCGTCGGGTTGACATTGTGGGGCAGGTCGTCCTCGGTACGAGCGCAAGCCAGACGCGTGCCGTCCACGCCGGCGATGGTGAGGGCTCGGCGGCTCGCCTCGAGCGCGGCATAGGCATCGGTCTTGGCATAGGGCATCTCGAGCGCGCCACAATCGACATGGAACGACTTGCACACCTTGCTGACCAGGTTCATGATGCGGCGATCGCCCTTGAGCAGCTGCTGTTCGCCCTCAACCGTCACCACCGAAAGCCTACCGGCGCCGACGGATTCAAGGTTGATGAAGAATACGCCGCGGAGCTTATCGCGATGCGAAGCCAAGAAGGCCTTCATACCGGCGCCATCACAATCCGAGGCGCCCGTTGCCACAAACCAGATATCGTGACCGAGCAGCTCATCATCGCCCATAGAGGCGACAGCCGAGAGCATATCTTCGGAAGAAGCGCCGTCGGAAGACGTAGCGCCGCCCTTCCAGCCGTCGTTATCGTCCTCGAAGTTATCCCACGAACCGATACCGCGACCTGACTTCTTGGCATCGTAATCGTCTTCGACGCCCAACCAGTCACTCATGCTGTCCTGCTCGTTTTTCTTTTTACGACCGAACAGGCCGCCCAGGCCGCGCTTGCGAGACTTGGGTGCCGCCGGGGCGGGAGCCGAAATAGTCTCGATCGGCTGAGCGCCCGACGCAACGGGCATAGGAGGCGCAACGGGTGCCGATGTGGGTTCGGGACCCTGAGCGGTAGCAAAGGGGTCGTTGACCTGTGCGGAGGGGTCGGGAAGGTCGAACAGCGACGTGCGAGACGCAACGTTTGTCTGTTTCATCGACGGCAGCGACGGATCGGGGACCGAAGCCAGCGGAGACGAGGAAGGTGCAGGCGACGGAGCCGACGCCGGATCGGGAACATTCATCTGCGGACGCGGCGATGCCTGGGAGGAAATCTGGGCCATAAGGGAATCGACCGTTTCGTCCTGGGTGGGAGCGACATCGGCAACCGTGGCACCGGAACCACTCGGGATCGGCATGGTGAAAATCTGCGTGGAGTAAGGCCTCGACTCATCTGTCTCGGGAGCCTCGGAAACCACAGGCACTTCCTCCTGCTCGACCTCGGTCGAATCATCTTGCTCGGCTGTCGCGTATTGCTCTTCGTCAGAGTTGGCCTCGACGGGCTCGTCCTCGGCAGCATCCTGAATTTCGGCAGCATCAATGGGCTCGTCATCGTCTGCCGCGTCGTCCTGCTCATCGGAAGCAGGAAGGGGCTCGGCAATCGCGGTGCCTTGCTTTTCAAACGTTATCGTGGAATCGAACTGTGCGGCATCAAACGACATGGTGCTATCGACGTGCTGCTGGGCCTCGAAAGACGTCGTCGCCTCAACAACATCCGCGGACGCCGGTTGCTGGGACTCAAAGGACGTTGTAGCTTCGGCAGCGTCGACGGGCACGGACTGCATAGCCTCGTTCTGCTCGAACTCTTGCGCCGCGAGCTCACGTGCCGCCTCGGCTGCCTGCTGCTGAGCGATAGCCTCCTGCTCGGCAGCCTCGCGTGCGGCAGCGCGCTTCTCCTCGAAATCGTCGACAAATTTCTTGCCCTTTGCAAGCGCGCCCTTAAAGAAGTTGGAAGCGCTGGCGCCAATCGAAGAGAACGCGGATGCAATATCGGCATGGGGCGTTGCCGCGGGAATCTCGGCCGAGAAATCAGTATCGCTCTCGTAAGACACGCGCCTCGGCTGTTCAACGTAATCGTCGTCAGACTCGTCCGCAACGTCTTGCGCCGGCGCGGCGGGAGCCAAAATGTCCAGTCCTGCCGCGGGATCGAACGCGGACACTGCCTCGGGCTCGGCAACGGCAGCGGTAACCGCGGCAGACTCATCATCCGCAGTGACAACGGGCGCAGGTGCAGCCACGACGGGCGCAGGCTCGGGCTCAAACGTCGGCTCCTCGCCCTCCTCGTAATCGAGCGTGCAGGACTCGGGAAGCATTCCGAGCGCACGGATGGCATCCGAACCAAAGCGGATGTTGCCGGCGGCGTTGCGATAGAGCTTGGGCTCGGGCTCGGCAGGCTCCTCCGCCGGCTCGGCAGCGGGAACCCCGTCATTGAACTCTTCGGCCTGGACAGCCTGATTCTGATCCTCGGGCACGATGACGCCAATCAGCGTCTCGTCGGCAGACGCACCCTCAAAGCCCTCGATCTGCTCGTCGAAAGCCTCACCCTGTTCGGGCTCGGTCTGAGTGTCGGGAGCAATCGGCTGACCGAACTCGTCCTCGGCGTAGGTAGGCTCTTCGTACTCGATGGTGTTGCCGTAGTCGTTTTGCTGCTGGGCCGCTGCATACTCCGCCGCTGCACGCGCCATTTCCTCGGCACGACGCTTTTGCTCCCCAAAATAGGTATCGAACGGAACATCGTCGGGAAACTCGTTTTCGCCCTGGAAGGGAGCAACGTTGTCCATAACGCCGAGCATAGCGGCGACAGAAGACTTGTTGCACACCGCGCCGGACGTATAGGGAAGAATATGGCGGTTAGAGATGATGTTTGCCGCGTTGGCAAGTGCAACGAGGGAAGCGAGGATCGCGACAATCCACAGCAGAACCTTGAGCGCGCCGGGGAGCGGCAGGATACGCAGGATGGCAACGGCAGCGGGGGTAACCGTGGCAACGGGCAACAGCTTGGCGATGAGCGCACGATACGAAGCATAGGGCTCGCGGGCGAGCAGCTCGGCACGGGGAGAGTCGTAGTGTGCGACAACGACCACCGGGCGGTTGCGCGGAGACGCGAGAGGGCCCGAAGCCTTGTGGTAGGCGATGACATTTTGGCTCACGCCCGTCTTGCCCAGGCGCGAAACCACGGGGTGCCCTGTGCGCTCGAGCACGTAAAGAACGGCGCCGACAATGGCCAGCAAGGTGCCGACCAAGCCGATACCGCCGCCGATGCCCATCAGCAGGGCACCGGCAAACGCAAGAATACCGGTAACGGCAAATGCCAACCTACTGGGCGCCGGGGCATTGAACTCCTGAACCTCGGGATCAAAGCCGTGGTTGCGGAAGATCTGAGCGATATCCTCGGCAGCCAAGCGCTCTTCTTCGCTGCACGCCGGCGTAATGCCGGTGTTCTGCAGCAGGTGGTTAATATAGTTCTGGGTGTTCGCCATGTGCGCTCCACATCCATAATCCGACAAATAGGCCCAATGCATGCACATTAGAAC
>CABURR010000049.1 GCA_902493985.1 uncultured Collinsella sp.
AGGGGATGTAGGAATGCGATAGGAAAGTCATAGATGCGGGCGTGTTGGCTAAAATGGGTCGGCCGGGATTGGTCAATCTCGGCCGACTATATTTGGCTAAATTATTCCGGCGCTAACAGTACCATGCTTTGCCAGTTCACCTTTAAGAACTATCGGTCTTATCGCGACGATGCTGAGCTTTCCATGCAGGCGACGCCGATGAAGGAGTTTGAGCGGTCCCTCATCGAGTGCTCCGACGGGCAGAGTTTCCTTCCGGTGGCTGCGGTGTACGGGCCCAACGCTGGCGGTAAGTCTAACCTGCTCGAGGCTCTTGATTACGTTCGTTCGGCGGTGGCCAGACCAATTAGATTGCTGTCTGCCAGCGCTGATGCGTCAGCGGGTGATCGCCCTTTGATAGCCCGTTGTTCGGCGTTTGAATTTGATGACGTGTCTGCTGCCGAGCCCACCGAGTTCGAGCTCTATTACCGCGCGGGCGAGCATGAGTACCGCTATGTTCTGTCTGTACACGCCGATGAGATCGTGTCCGAAGGGCTGTGGCGGCGTAAATTGGGAGCGTCGCGTACGGCGATGCTGTTCGAGCGCGAGGATACAAAGGTTGAACTCGGCCCCACACTGCGTAAGCTTGTGACGGCTGCGAGGTTCAACCCGAGCCTGCCGTACCTATCGTTCCTTTGCATCAACTTCGATGCGCCGGTGGTCCAGGAGGCGGCCAGCTGGTTTCTCGACGCTGTGTTTCTCAACTACAACAGTTCCTACCTTGAGCGGATGCTCGAGCAAATGCTCGACGAGGGCGACTCGCGCGAGGTCACGCGTTTTTTGCGCGCCGTTGATGTGCGTATTGATGGCTTCAGAGTGGAGAGGGCGCCGGAGTGGCGCGGCCAGCGCGTCTTCGTGAGGCACAAGGTGAGGGGCAAGGCGTACGAGCTGCGTTTATCCGAGGAATCTGCCGGTACCCAGAAGCTCATGGGGTTGGCTGCGTATCTGATGACAGCGCTTGAGCGTGGTGGCACCGTTGTGGTAGACGGGCTCGACGCCAAACTGCACCCGAAGCTTCTTCGCTATGTGATTCTGCTGTTTAAGGATCCTGAGGTCAACAAGAGTGGCGCGCAGCTCATCTTCTCGTCCCAGGATGTGTCAACCATGCGAAACGATGTGTTCCGCCGTGACGAGATATGGTTCGCTGCACGCGGCGAGGGGGAGGCGAGCCAACTGTGGTCTCTCGCCGATATCCACGAGGCAAACGGTAATCTGGTAAGCAAGAACGCGGCTTTCGACAAGCAATACCTGTCCGGTCGCTACGGCGCCGATCCGTACCTCACCCGCATCGAGGAGTGGGATTAGCATGGTGGTGAAGAAGTCGAAGGGCTGGCGTAGCGGCAAGCGAGAGGGCCGCTCGCGCATGGTTCAGATGACGCGTCATCTTGTAGTGAGCGAGGGCAAGGAGACCGAGCCTCGCTACTTTGAGGGCGTGCGTGCGGCGTTGGGCGCGGCGAACGAGCGCAAGGTTGCCATTGTCGTTAAGGGGACCGGCAGACACACGCTTGACCTGCTTGACTTCGCCGTCGAACACTGTCGCTATGCGCCCGAGACGTTCGATCACGTGTGGCTCGTGTATGACAAGGATGACTTTCCTGCGTCCGACTTTGATGCGATGAAGCGCAAATGTGACGAGCTCTCCGATGGTTCGAGGACCTTCCATGCGTTGTGGTCGAACCCCTGCTTCGAGCTGTGGCCGCTTTTGCACTTTCGCTACACGACCGCGCATATGTCCGCGTCCGACTGCCAGCATGCCCTCGCGCAGGAGATGTCGAAGAACTTGGGCATCGAGTACCGCAAGAACCTGGACGGGATGTTTGGGGCAGTGGATGATAGGCGAGGCGAAGCATTGGAGCGTGCTGGGCGCCTCGTCGCGTACCATAGGGAACTGGGTAACATTAAGCCATCTGCGCAAAACCCTGCAACTAAGGTGGGCGAAATTTTCGATGTAATCGGGCCGTATCTGGTTGGCTAGGCGAGTCGCTGGATTGGCTTTCCGGTTAGTGCGATTGGCGGATTGTACTGCGCTATTGCGAGTCCGGTGCGTAGGAGAAGTGCGGGGAAAATCGAAACTCGTCGAGCGCACATCGATTTTTGCCAACAAAACTGCAGGTCGCGAATGCCCAAAACAGGGGACTGTTTGACAGATCTCGGTTTTTCACCGTACCCCCGATTGGGTGCGCATTTAGCACCCTCGATGTCCCCACATTCCCTAAAAAAGTTCTTAAAACAGCCTTAAAGACGTTTCAGCTCGCGTTGACAGCGTAAAATACGCATGTTTGACTATGACAAATGTGGATTTTAGGGGAGGGGTGCGCCATGGAGGTGCTGGTTGTTGGCAACACCGCATATGTTGACGATGACTTTTGTGCCAAGGCGTTCCCCGAGGACCATGTGCAGGTCGTAGCCGCGCAGGACACGCGCCGCGACGAGTCATCGCCCCATGCCTCGTGGAAAGAGCTTCTGCAACACCTGGATCAGGCCTACGAGTTCGAACGCGTGGTCTACCTGTCTAATTACCTTACCCCGTATACAGACTCCGTGGGCGATATCGAGCTGCTGCGCACGGTCTTTCGTGCGTGCGCGGGTCGCCGGGTCCAACTGCTGTATGTAGCAGGGCCCGCAGGTGCCGAGGGCGCCGCCGATGCCGTGGGGCGAACGGGCAAGGGCATTATCGCGCGCGCAGCCAACGACCTGTGCCGCTACTACGCTGCTCGCGAGGGCGTTCAAACCAAGATCCTGCGCGTGCCGTTCCTGTATACCGCATCTGCCGCGCTGGAGGACCCGTTTTTGGTGCCGCTGCTCGACGCGTGCTCAACCGGATCGGTCGCTCTGCAGGGCACGCAGGATGCGGCGTTTCCCCTGCTGTGTGCCGAGGAGCTTGCGGTGTTGGTACGCCGTATCTTCGACAGCTGGGATGGTAACTTTGAGATGCTCGACGTTGCCGATACCTTCCATCACACGTCAGGTGAGGTTGGCGACGCCCTCAAGGCACTGTTCCCTGGCCTTGCCGTTGCCTATGGCGATTCTGCCGGCTACACCCTGCCCGCCAGCGACGTCGCTCGCGTGCGTTATGGCTGGTTTCAGCGCTACGACTTGCTGCGCGATCTTTCGACCATTCAAGCGCGTTGGGATGCTGGCCGCGCAAAGAAGGTCAACCCCTTGCGCGCCGCCATCGACCGCATCCAAATGCGCACGCTGCCTATTAAATGCCTGGAGACGGCAGCTGCCTGGGTTCTGTTCGAGGTGCTGGAGCATCTGTTCTCCCAATCGGCCCAGCTCAACGTGCTCGATTATCGCTTGCTCTACGTGGTGCTGATCGGCACGCTGTATGGCTTGGACTTTGGCTTGGTCGCGGCACTGCTGGCTTCGATTGGTCTGGCGGCGAGCTACTTTACCCAGTATGGCTATACCTTCCAGGGTCTCTTTTACGAGCCGTCTAACTGGCTGCCGTTTATTGCGTACTTTGTTGTGGGTGCCGTGTGCGGCTATGTGCAGCTGCGCAACAGCGAAGCCATTAGGACGGAGCGCGATCAAAACGAGCTCGTGCGCAACCGCAATACGTTCCTTACGCAGCTCTACCACGACGCGATCGAGGATAAGCGCGCGTACAGGCGCCAGATCGTGGGTCGCCACGACAGCTTTGGCAAGATCTTTGCCGTGACGCAGGAGCTCGACGTGCTCAACCCACGCGACATCTATCGCAAGTGCTGCGAGCTTCTGGGCGAGATCCTCGAGAACGATTCGGTGGCGATCTACCATGTTTCGGGCGGGGCATTTGCACGCCTGGTGGCAGCAAGTCCCGCGATTGCCGAAGATGCCGCACGCTCGCTCACGCTTGAGCAGCTTGCACCTCTTTTGGGCGACGGGGGCCGTTCGAACCTATGGGTGAACCGCGAGCTGACGCCGGGGCTTCCCATGTTTGGATACACGATCGAGCGCGACGGGGCACCCGCCGTGTTGATCTTTGTGCGTAGTGCGGCCGAAAACCAAATGACCCTCTATTATCAAAACCTGTTCCGCATCTTGTGCGGCCTGGTCGAAAGCGCGCTGGGCCGTGCCTTTGACTATGAGGCGGTGGCGCAGGATAAACGCTGCGTTGAAGGCACTTGCGTGCTCAAGCAGGCTGCCTTTGGCCAAGAGCTCGCGGCGGAGCAGGCGCTCGCAGATAGCAAGATGGGGAGTTATTTGCTCCTGCGCGTGGTACCGGGCATAGAGCCTGTCGGCGAGCTGGTGGGCGCAATTGGGTCGGCAATCCGCGAGAGCGACGCAGCGGGCTTGGTCGACGGCGACGTGCTCTACCTGCTTATGCGCCAGGCAAAGGCGTGCGATCTGCCCATTATCCGCGAGCGCCTGAGCGCAAAGCAGATTGCGGTGGAGCCCGTCGACGGCGAGGATATCGTGGCGCTGCTGCAGCACATCTCTTACACCGGTGACGGTGAGGGGGGTGCCGCTTGATCTCGCTTGTCGTTGCTGCCGTCTTGCTGCTGATTCATGCGCTGGTTTGCCTGATGCTGTGGACGCTTATGAAGCTGGGCCTGCTGCCGGTGCGCGGGCACATGCTGGCTGTGATAGTGCTGGTGCCGCTGTGGGGCCCGTTGCTGGTGGTTCTGCTATCGGTCCGCAGCGCGGTGTTTGGCGAGGGGCTGAAAGAGTCTGTGCTGGAGTCGCTGCGCTTCAACGACGAGCTGCATCGCAGTATGTCGGTACCGAGTGGTGAGGACGATGCAGGCGTAGTGCCGCTCGAGGAGGCGCTCATCGTCAACGACCCGGCATACCGGCGCCGCCTAATGCTCTCCATGCTCACCGAGGAGCCCGACGCGTACCTGGCGCAGCTGCAGGCGGCTAAGCTTAACGACGACGTTGAGGTGGCGCACTATGCCGCGACGGCGGTGGCGCAGATCTCCAAGGAGTCCGACCTTAAACTGCAGCAGCTGGAGCGTGCCTTTAAGACGGACCCGAGCGCGCAAAACCTCAACGAATACTGTGATTTTCTTGGTGAATACTTGGACTCGGGCTTGGCTGAGGGTCGCGTGGCTCAGATTCAGCGCCAACAGTACGCGCGCCTGCTTGCGCGTCGCTGCGAGCGCGAGGATACCCTTGAGCTGCGCATTCGATACGCGACGGCGCTGGCCGATGTCGGACAGATCGACGAGGCGCAGGCCGTGACCGATCAGTTGGTGCTCGACGTGCCCGAGGAGCAGGAGGTTTGGATGCTTTGCCTGCGCCTTGCCGTGATGCGCCGCGATGGTGACGAGGTTCACCGTGTGATCGATGCGATTGACAGGCAGCATGTGTATTTGAGCGCCGACAACCGCGAAAAGTTGGCGTTTTGGCGCGACGGGGAGGAGGCCAGATGAGTGTGGCGCAACATATCCGCGACCGTGCAGGCCGCTTTCGTTGGATGGGACTCCTCGTGGTGTGGGCGGTCTTTATTGCCATGGCCGCCGTGCTGCTGGTGGAGCGTGCCGGCGTGCAGTACAGTGCGGGCCAGCATAAGCTGGGGATGCTTGCCGCCAACGATGCGGTGCCTGCCTCCTCGGCAATCTTTGGCCAAAAGCCCACGTGCCTGGTCATTACCGACTCGGACCAAGATAGAGTCGACGACGTTAAAGACCAGTTCGACCAGATTTTGCTGGACATGAAGATCGCCCATCGCGATGTTGATATTGCCATCGACGGTGCGGACGCGATCCCATCGCTCACGTCGTTTGATCGCGTGATTGTGCTTATGCCCTCGCTTGACGGACTGGGTGCGCATCTGACCGATCTGATGAGTTGGGTGAGTGCGGGCGGCTCACTCATGCTGGGCATGACGCCAGATAGCTCGAACTGCCTGCAGGCTATTGCTTCCAAGCTTGGGATCGAATCGGCCGGATATGACTATGCGACAGCCGAAAGTATCGTTCCGAGCGAGGACTTTATGTTGGGCGGAGGAGAGCGCTACGAGTTCTCGGACCCCTTCGATTCTTCGCTTTCGGTTTCATTGCGCGAAACGGCGCACGTCTGGGCAAGGACCGGTGACGCGGGCACGCCGCTCATTTGGTCTAACGATTGCGGCAGTGGTCACACCGTGGTGTGCAACATTGGCATTTACGACAAGGTCATGCGTGGGTTCTATGCTTCGGCCATAAGCTTGCTGGGTGAAGCCACGGCCTATCCGGTCATCAACAGCGCCGTGTTCTATTTGGACGACTTTCCCAGCCCTGTGCCCTCGGGCGACGGCACCTACATCAAGCGCGACTACGGGCTTTCCGTCGCCGATTTTTATGCCAAGGTCTGGTGGCCCGATCTGCAAAAGCTCGCGCAAAAATACGGCATTCGCTATACCGGCGTGATGATCGAAAACTACGAGGACGCGGTCAACCAGACCGAGCCCGCGCGCCAGGCCGATACCACGCAGTTCCGCTACTTTGGCGGCATGCTGCTGCAGATGGGCGGAGAGCTGGGCTTTCACGGCTACAACCATCAGCCGCTTGCGCTCTGGGACACCGACTATGGTACGTTGTACGTCTACAAGACGTGGAAAAACAAGGAAACGCTCGTCGCTTCGCTCAACGAACTTATCGCGTTTCAGGACGAGGTCCTGCCCAACGCTCATGGCTCGGTTTACGTGCCGCCGTCGAATATCCTTTCGGCCCGCGCGCGCAAGCTTATCGGTACCGATGTTCCGCGCATTAAGACCATTGCCAGTACGTATTTTGAGGATGGCACCGACCTGCCGTACGTGCAGGAGTTTGGCGTGGCAAGCGATGGCATTGTGGAGCAGCCGCGCATTGTCTCGGGCGGCATGGTCGACGATTCCTATATGCGCCTGGCTGCCGTGTCCGAGCTCAACATGCACTACGTGAGTACGCACTTTATGCACCCGGACGACCTGCTCGATCCCGATCGCGGCGCCAAGGAGGGCTGGGAAGTCTACAAGGGCGGCCTGACCGACTACCTGGACTGGCTTACCAAGTCTGCGCCCGACCTGCGCCGCCAGACCGGCTCGGAATGCTCTGGCGCCATTCAGCGCTTTTCGTCGGTTACGGTGAGCGTGCATACCAGTGCGGATGCCTGGACGCTCAGCCTTGGCAATTTCCACGACGAGGCGTGGCTCATGTTCCGCGCCAATAATGGCGAGCCGGGTGCGGTGACGGGTGGCGAACTGACGCACCTTACGGGCAATCTGTATCTGCTCAAGGCAAATGATAAGAACCTGACGATCGAGCGCAAGGAGGGTGGCGACAGATGAGAATCTGCTTGGTACTCGAGGGTTGCTACCCCTATGTGCACGGCGGCGTATCTACCTGGATGCATGGCTATATCCAGGCCATGCCCGAGCACGAGTTTGTGCTGTGGGTGATTGGCGCGCATGCTGCCGACCGCGGCAAATTTGTCTACGAGCTGCCCAGCAACGTGGTCGAGGTGCACGAGGTGTTCCTGGACGATGCCCTGCGGCTTTCGGGCGAGCAGCACGAAGCCAGTTTTAACGACCGCGAGCGCGAGGCGTTGCGCCGCCTGGTATCGCTCTCCAATCCGGACTGGGACGTGCTGTTCGATATTTTCCAGCGCCGTCGCGTGCATCCGCTCTCGTTTTTGCAGAGCCGCACGTTTATGGATATCTTCCGCGACGTGTGCCTGGCAGAGTACCCCTACACGCCCTTTGCCGATGCATTCCACACCATGCGCTCCATGATGTTGCCCGTGCTCTACCTTCTGGGCAGCGAGGTGCCGGTGGCCGATGTGTACCACGCCATCTCGACTGGTTACGGCGGCCTGCTCGCCTGCCTGGGCTCAAGCGTTCACCATGCGCCGGTGCTGCTCACCGAGCACGGCATCTATACCCGCGAACGCGAGGAAGAGATCATTCGCGCCGACTGGGTGGTGCCGTCATTTAAGGACCGCTGGATTCGCTTTTTCTACCTGCTTTCGGAGGAGATCTACCGCCGCGCCTTCCGCGTGACCAGTTTGTTCCATAACGCTCGCAAGACGCAGATCGATATGGGTTGCGATGCAGACAAATGTCTGGTCATCCCCAACGGCATCCAGTTCGACCGCTTTAAGGACATTCCCATAAAGCCCGATGACGGCTGGGTGGATATTGGCGCAGTGGTGCGCTTGGCGCCCATCAAGGACGTCAAGACCATGATCTATGCCTTCTTTGAGCTGCACGAGCGCCTGCCTAAGGTGCGTCTGCACATCATGGGCGGCGTGGACGACGAGGAGTATAGCGCCGAGTGCCACGCGCTGGTCGAAACCCTGGGCGTGCGCGACCTGATCTTTACCGGCCGCGTCAACGTGGTCGAGTACATGGAAAAGCTCGACTTTACCATTTTGACGAGCATCTCTGAGGGCCAGCCGCTCAGCGTGCTGGAGTCGCTTGCAGCGCGCCGTCCCTGCGTGACGACCGAGGTGGGCTGCTGCCGCGAGCTGCTGGAGGGCGCACCGGGCGATGACTTTGGCGTTGCCGGGTTTGTATGCCCGCCTATGTATCGCAAGGGCCTGGCCGATGCCATGGAGCGCATGTGCACAAGCCGCGCCCGTCGCATTGAGATGGGGGAGCGCGGCCAGCGTCGCGTTGCCACGTACTTCTTGCACGAGCAGATGCTCGCCAACTATCGCGCGCTATACGACGAGACGGCGCTTGCGTTTAACCTGCCCAGAGAGGAGGAGTAGCCGGTGGCCGGAATTGGTTTTGAGCTCAAGCGCCTGTTTAGGCGCAAGGGCCTGTTTGCCACGATGCGCGCTTACGGCTACGCTGGCATCGTGTGCACGGGCCCCATGCTGTTGGGCGTTTTGCTCCAGGTGGGTATCTTGGTGCTGTGCGGTCTGTGGGGTGTGGGCCGTGCCAACCAGGATCTGCTGGTGTGCATGGTGACCTACACACTGCTGGCCTCGCTTTTGCTCACGAGCTTTTTCTCCATGCCGGTCACGCGCTTTTTGGCTGATATGTTGTTTGCCGAGCGCGAGGACGAGATTCTGCCTTCGTTTTGGGGCTCCAATGCTGTCATGCTCGTTGCGGGCACGGTGCTCTACGGCGTCTTTTTGCTGTTCTCGGGCGCCACGCTGCTGCAGGGGCTGCTGTGCCTGTGGCTGTTCAACATTATGATCGTCAACTGGAACGGCATGAGCTACCTCACGGCCATCAAGGATTACCGCGGCATCCTGTGCAGCTTTGCGGCTGCCATTGGCGTGGCGTGCCTGTGCGCCCTGGCCGCGCTGGCGCTGGGACTGCCGCCGGTCGAGGGCCTGTTGGCGTCAATTGCTCTGGGCTACGGCGTCATGCTCGCCTGGGACGTGGTACTGCTGTACCGGTATTTTCCTCAGAGCGACCGCAGCCCCTGGCCCTTTTTGCAGTGGCTCGATCAGTTTATGCCGCTGGCGCTCACGGGCCTGTTAACCAATCTGGGACTCTTTGCGCACCTGGTGATTATTTGGGCCGGTCCTATTGGCGTGCAGGTCAAGGGCTTGTTTTATGGCGCGCCCTACTACGATGTGCCGGCGCTCATCGCGTTTTTGACGATCCTGGTCACGACCGTCAACTTTGTGGTCTCGGTCGAGGTCAATTTCTATCCGCGCTACCGCGACTACTACAGCCTGTTCAACGACGGCGGCGTGGTGGGCGACATTGTGGTGGCAGAGGAGGGGATGCTCTCCACGCTCAACAGCGAACTGCGCTTTTGCGCGCTCAAACAGTTGTTTGTGACCGCGGTGGTCATCTCGCTCGAGACCACGGTGCTCTCGGCCCTGCCGCTGGGCTTTAACAACCTGATGCATGGGTATTTTCGCACGCTGTGCGTGGGCTATGGCCTGTATGCCGTGGGCAATACGGTGATGCTCATCTTGCTTTACTTTACCGACTACAAGGGGGCCGTGCTGGCCTCGGGGCTGTTTGCGGGCGTTGCCGGGCTGGCGACCGCCGTGTCGTTGCTTTTGCCGCAGCAGTTTTACGGCTTTGGCTTTTTGTTGGGTGCGGCGGTGTTTTTTATCGTGGCGCTGCTGCGGCTCGATACCTATACCGCCAACTTGCCGTATCGTATCCTGAGCCAGCAGCCCATTGTGGCGACCGACAAATCGGGCTGGTTTACCGAACTTGGCCGGGTGCTCGACCGTGTTGAGCAATGCTACGAGGACAAGCGCGCGGGCGGTGAGCCGCGCAGTGCGTTTGAACGTATGGTGGTTCGCCTGTACCAAAAACATTGGGGAGGTTCTGATGATCGATAAGTTGATGTCTCGCCGCTGCCTGATCGAGGCGGCTGCCGGCGCGCTGTTGCTTTCGGGCTGTTCGTCTCAGGACGAATCCTCGACTAAAAAGGTCAAAAAGCAAGACAAGATTAAAAAGGCCGAGTCCTCGGACGGTACTAAGCATCTACGCGATAAAGATGAGCTGTACGAGGTCTACGACGACTCGGGTATTGTGACCATGTACCTGACGGTCTCGCGCGGTAACAGCTCCGAGAACACCGACCACAGCTGGGCCGAGATCAGCACGTACTCGGTGTATGACTATGCCGACATGGGCGTGACGCGCTATCAGGTTATGGGCCTGCTGCAGGCGGGCGACGAAGACGGCCCGGTGGCCGGCGAGGTTGGCTATGGCGAGGAAGCGCCCAATGCCACCGTGCAGGTGCGCGGCCAGACGTCGAGCAACAACTCGCAAAAGAATTACAAGGTGGAGCTCAAAAAGGGCAAGGGTACCTGGCGCCAACAGCGCGCGATTGCGCTCAACAAGCACATGGGCGAGGGTATGCGTTTTCGCAACAAGATGGCCTACGACCTTATCCGTGGGATTCCCCAGATGATGGGTCTACGCACGCAGTTTGTGCATCTGTGGGTGTGCGACCAGACCGAAAAGTCCAACGACACCTTTGAGGACTACGGCCTGTTTACGCAGGTGGAGCAGCTCAACAAGACGGCGCTTAAGGCACATGGCCTGGATAAGAACGGGCATCTGTACAAGGTGAACAGCTTCGATTTCCATCGCTACGAGGACACTATTAAGCTTGCCGATGATCCCGACTACAACCAGACAAACTTTGAGGGCATGCTCGAGATCAAGGGCGATTCGGACCACACCAAGCTCATCGAGATGCTCGATGCGCTCAACGACGAATCGCAAAAGATCGATGATGTGCTCGATACCTACTTTGATACCGAGAATCTGGTCTATTGGCTGGCGTTTCAGATCCTGACGGGCAACTGCGATACGCAGAACCGTAACTGCTACCTGTACAGCCCGCTCAACTCAAATACCTGGTACTTTTTAGATTGGGATAACGACGGCATGCTGCGTAAGCTGGAGCTTTCTCTTACCGGGTTTTCGGACTACGCGAGCTGGGAGCGCGGCGCAAGCAACTACTGGGGCAATGTTCTGTTCAATCGTGCGCTGCGCAGCAAATCGTTCCGCAGCGATCTCGACCGCGCCGTCAAGGACCTGCGCTCGTATATGACCGAGGCACGCCTGAGCAAGATGATTAAGCACTACCGCGAGGTTACTGAATCGCTGGTCTTTGCTTCGCCCGATATCGATAATCTGCCTGTCACCAAGGACCAATACGAGCAGATCGCCGCTGCGATTCCCTCCGAGATCGAGGAGAACTACAAGAGCTTTCGCGAGAGTTTTAAAAAGCCCATGCCGTTCTACATCGGCGTGCCGCAGATCGATAACGGTAAGCTGCGTATTAACTGGGATGCGTCCTACGACTTTGAGGCGCGCGACATTCGCTACACCGTGGAGCTTGCGCGTGACTATGCCATTGGCGATGTGGTCTTTAAGGCCGAGGACGTGCTGCTTCCCGAGGTGACCTGCGATGCGCCCGATGCCGGCCAGTATTTTGTGCGCGTGCGTGCCAACAACTCCGACGGCTATACGCAAGATGCGTTTGACTACTATGTGACCGACGACGGCAAGCACTACGGCATGAGGTGTTTTTACGTGCAAGACGGCGGTAAGGTCGTGGAGGACACGTATGAGGAGGGCTAGCGCGCTGCTTGAGCGCTTGGCGGCCCCGCCTGTGCTTACCACGCAGGAGCGTTACCGCCACGAGCTCAAATATCTCATTAACGAGGGCGAGCACGCTGCGCTTGCCTGTCGCATGGCGCCGGTGTTTAAGCTGGACAAGCATGCGCGGGCGGGCGGTTACACCATTCGTAGCCTGTATTTTGACGATTACTGCAACTCGGCCTACGAGGAAAAAGACGCCGGCATTCTCATGCGCAAAAAGTATCGCGTGCGTATCTATAACGGCAGCGACAAGGTGATTAAGCTCGAGCGCAAAAAGAAGTACGGCAGCTGGATTTACAAGGAGGATGCGCCACTTACGCGCGGCGAGTTTGAGCAGATTCTGGCTGGCGACTACGACTTTTTGCTGAGAAGCTCCTATCCGCTCTGTCGCGAGTTCTACATCGAGTGCATTTGCAACGTGATGCGCCCGCGGACCATCGTGGACTACGAGCGCGAGCCGTGGGTGATGGATGAGGGCACCGTGCGCATTACGTTTGACATGAACGTGCGTGCCGCGGTGGGAAGCTTCGATATCTTTGACGCGACGCTGCCCGCGCTGCCGGTCCTGGAGCCCGGCAAGCTGGTGATGGAGGTCAAGTTTACGGAGTTTTGCCCGCAGCTGGTGCGTGATATGGTGCCGCCGGGAGCGGCCGAGCTTACGGCGGTCTCCAAGTACTGCCTGTGTTACGAAAAGACCGCTTACCTGCGCGGATTTAATTACTGTGAATCGGATTTTGAGAACCGAGGGGATATTTAGACCATGAGCACCAGGGACTTTTTTAAGAACTCCGTTTTGGAGGCGTTTGGCCAGGTCGACCCTGCCAAGATTGGCCTTTCGCTGCTCGTGGCGCTCGCCATGGGCATCCTGATCTATTACGTGTACAAGCGCTTTTTTACCGGCGTGGTGTATTCGCGCAGCTTTGCCGTAACACTCGTGGGCATGTGCGTGCTTACCTGCATGGTCACGCTCGCGATCTCGACCAACGTGGTCATCTCGCTCGGTATGGTCGGTGCTCTGTCTATCGTCCGCTACCGTACGGCGGTCAAAGACCCTCTCGACCTGCTGTATCTTTTTTGGGCCATTACCACAGGCATTACGGCAGGCGCCGGCATGTACGCGCTCGTGGGGCTTACGGCAGTGGTGATTGTGGTGATGATTGCCGGCTTTGCGAGCCATCAGGACAAGGCGCGCGTGTACATGATGGTCATTCACTACACGGGCCAGACCACCGGCGACGATATCGTGCGTGCATTTGGGCGTACTAAGTTTACGGTGAAGTCCAAGACCATGCGCGGTGACAAGGTGGAGATGGCCGCCGAGGTGTTCTCGGACGGTGTGGATATGCCCTATGCCGACGCGATTCGCGCGCTCGACGGCGTGGAGGACCTGACGCTCATCCAGTACAACGGCGAATATCACGGGTAACTATGTTACGGCGTTCTAACGAACGCCGGACCGCTCGACGCTGCGCGGGCGAAGTTGATTCACCGGGCGCGTTCACGGGTATTATGGTGAAAGCGATTTCAATGACAGGGGTACTCGTGGTAAAGATGAAAGATGTGGCCGAGCTGGCCGGCGTTTCGAGCGCCGCCGTCTCGCGCTACCTCAACGGTGGATATATCTCGGCGGACAAGGCCGAGCGCATTAAGCAGGCAATCGAGCTGACCGGATACGTGCGATCCAGCCAGGCTCGCGCGCTGCGCACCGGTTCCACCAAGCTCATCGGCGTCATCGTACCTAAGATCAACTCGGAATCCGTGAGCCGCATTACCGCCGGCATTGGTCAGGTGCTCGGTCGCCGTGGCTACCAGATGCTGCTTGCCAACACCGACAACGCGGCCGATCGTGAGCTCGAATACCTCGATTTATTCCAAAACCACCCGGTTGACGGCATTGTTCTGGTGGCAACTATGATCACCGACGAGCACCGTCGCGCGATTGAGTCGTGCCGTGTGCCCATTGTGTTGATCGGCCAACATGTCGAGGGCGCGGCGTGCGTCTATCACGACGATTACGAGGCTGCCTTTGAGCTCGGCCGTGCGCTTGCGGGTCGGGTGGATGGCAAGATCGCCTACATCGGAGTTACCGAAGAGGACCGCGCGGCCGGTTATGACCGCCGTCGCGGTTTTGAGGCCGGCTTGCGCGCCGCGGGTAACCCGCTCGATGCCGCCTTGATTCGCCTGGGCTCGTTTACGCTCGACTCGGGCTATCGCGCTGCGCGCGAGCTGCTTGCCGATGCCCCCGATGTTTCGTTTATCGCGTGCGCGACCGACACTATGGCTGCCGGCGCCCTGCGCGCTCTTGACGAGGTGCGTGGCATGGGCGAGGGCGTGCGTCGCGTGAGCGGCTTCGGCGACAACGCATTTTTGCGCGCGCTGACGGGCGGCATTCCCACCGTGCATTACGGCTACCTGACCAGCGGCGTCGAGGCGACCAATATGTTGCTCAACGCGCTCGATGGCGAGGAGGGGGAGAGCGGTCTCAAGACGCTCAAGCTCGGCCATCAGCTTATGAATGTCTAGGCCTTGGGCACGTCTGCCTGCCTCTGAGACCCCTGTTTTTGCTTCAAAACTACCTTTCGCCGGCTTTTTCCTACCGTTCACCCTACTATGAAAACGATTACAGTCATATCAAACTGAAAACGATTACAGTGTAAGTGTCAAAGATGGCCGGGTGCAGATGCTCCCGTTGGAGGAAAGGGAAGTCATGGACTACCGCAAAACAGCCCAAGAGGTGCTCGACAACATCGGTGGCGCCGACAACGTTATTTCGGCCGCACACTGCGCCACGCGTCTGCGCCTTGTGATTGCCGATAACGCCAAGGTCGACAAGGAGGCCCTCGAGAATATCGACGGCGCCAAGGGCGTCTTTGAGGCCCAGGGCCAGCTCCAGATTATTTTTGGTACCGGCACCGTCAACAAGGTCTACGACGAGTTCATCGCGCTTAGCGGCGTCGAGGCTGCCACCAAGGCCGAGGTCAAGGAGGCCGCGGCGCAGCAGCAGAACATCTTTATGCGTGCCATCAAGGTGCTCGGCGACGTCTTTGTCCCCATCATCCCCGCCATCGTGGCTTCGGGCCTGCTGCTGGGCATTATGAGCGCCCTCAACTTTATGGCCTCCAACGGCTTTATCGCGCTCGACACCAATAACTTTATCTACAAGATTGCCGATCTGGTCTCGGGAACGTCCTTTGGCATTCTGCAGATCCTAATCGGTTACTCCGCGGCTAAGGCCTTTGGCGCCAACCCGTATCTGGGCGCCGTCGTCGGTGGTGCGTTTATCAACTCCTCGCTGCAGAGCGCCTACACGGTTGCCTCCGAGGGCGTGCAGACCATGGTCACCGTCATCCCCGGCGTGTACAGCTTTGAGTGGGTCGGCTATCAGGGCCATGTGATCCCCATCGTCATCGCCTGCGCAATTTTGGCCTTCCTCGAGAAGCGCCTGCACAAGATCGTTCCCGAGATGTTCGACCTCTTTGTGACCCCGCTCGTCTCGGTGTTCGTGACCGTGCTCGTGACGCTTGTTGCCGTTGGCCCCATCTTCGTGTGGGCCGAGAATGCCATCCTCGGTCTGATCCAGGCCCTGCTGACCCTGCCCTTCGGAATCGGTTCCTTTATCGTTGGCCTGTTCTATGCCCCCACGGTCGTTACCGGTATCCACCAGATGTACACCGCCATCGACCTGGGCCAGCTCGCCCAGTACGGCGTGACTTACTGGCTGCCCATCGCCAGCGCTGCCAACATCGCCCAGGGTGGTGCCGCGCTCGCCGTTGCCTTTAAGACCCGCGATGCCAAGATCAAGGGCCTGGCGCTTCCTTCGGCCCTGTCCGCCTTCATGGGCATTACCGAGCCTGCCATCTTTGGTGTGAACCTGCGCTTCTTTAAGCCCTTCATCGCCGGCTGCATCGGCGGCGGTTGCGGTGCCCTGGTCTGCGCGCTCACTTCGCTGGCCGCCTCCGGCACGGGCGTTACCGGTATCTTCGGTATCCTGCTGTGCCTGGCCCAGCCCGTGCAGTACGCGATCATGTTTGCGGTCGCCGCGCTGGTTTCCTTTGCCGTCTCGTTTGTCCTGTACAAGGACGAGCCCAAGGCTTCCGAGCAGGC
>CABURR010000050.1 GCA_902493985.1 uncultured Collinsella sp.
GAGAGCTTCCCCTACGACGAGACACGCGACCAGCTGGAGGCTATCGCCGACATCAAGGCCGACATGGAGGCGCCCAAGCCCATGGACCGCCTGCTGTGCGGCGACGTGGGCTTTGGCAAGACCGAGGTCGCCCTGCGCGCGGCGTTTAAGTGCGTTGACTCCGGCCGCCAAGTCATGGTGCTCTGCCCCACGACCATTCTGGCCCAGCAGCACTACGAGACATTCTTTGAGCGCTTTGCCCCGTTTGGCCTGGAGGTCGAGGTGCTCAGCCGCTTCCGCACGCCGGCGCAGCAAAAGCGCGCGCTCAAGGCGTTTGCCGAGGGCACGATCGATGTGCTCATCGGCACGCACCGCTTGCTTTCTGCCGACGTGAACCCCAAGAACCTGGGCTTGGTGATCATTGACGAGGAACAGCGCTTTGGCGTGCAGCACAAGGAGCAGCTCAAGAACCTGCGCGAGCAGATTGACGTGCTCACGCTTTCGGCCACGCCCATCCCGCGTACCATGCAGATGGCCACGAGCGGCGTGCGCGATATGAGCCTGATCACCACGCCGCCGACCGGGCGCCGTCCCGTCATTGTGCACGTGGGGGAGTACGACCCCGACGTGGTGAGTGCGGCGATTCGTCTGGAAGTGGGCCGCGGCGGCCAGGTGTATTACGTGTCCAACCGCGTTAAGACCATTGACGATGCCGTGGCGCGCGTGCACGAGGCCGCGCCCGAGGCACGCGTGGGTGTGGCACACGGCAAGATGAGCCCGCGCGAGGTCGAGGACGTGATGATCGAGTTCGCGACCAAGAAGATCGACGTGCTCATCGCCACGACCATCGTGGAGAGCGGCATCGACAACGCAACGGCCAACACGCTCATCATCGAGGACTCGCAGCGCCTGGGCCTGGCACAGCTCTACCAGCTCAAGGGCCGTGTGGGTCGCTCTGCCACGCAGGCATATGCGTACTTTATGTTCCCGGGCGAGCTGCCGCTCACCGAAGAGGCGACGGCGCGCCTGACCGCACTTTCCGAGTTCCAGGACTTGGGCAGCGGCATGCGCATCGCCATGCGCGATCTGGAGATCCGCGGCGCCGGTTCGCTCATGGGTGCCGAGCAACACGGCAACCTGTCGAGTGTGGGCTTTGACCTGTTTACGCAGATGCTGGGCCAGGCCGTGGCCGAGGCGCGCGGCGACGACGATGCCGGCGTGGAGGCGGCGAGCGTGGGCATCAACCTGCCGGCCGACTACTTCTTGTCCGAGGAGTACCTACCGGCGGTGGACCAGCGCGTGCTCGTGTACCGCAAGCTCGCGGCGGCTGAGGACCTGGAGAGTATCGACGAGGTGCAGGAAGAGACCGAGGCCGCGCATGGTGAGCTGCCGTTGGCGGGACTCAACCTGTTCAACCGCGCGCGTATCCGTATCCGCGGCGAGCGCCTGGGGCTCGAGAGCGTCACGCTCAGCGGTGGACGCATTACCTTCCTGGGGGTTGACGTTTCCAAGAAGGTAGCCTTTGAGCTTAAGACCCGCTATGGCGCGGTGAACTTCCCCAAAAGCCGCAAGCTGTCGGTGCCCTACAAGGCCGGCGCCGGCGCGGGCAGCGGCCTGGGTCGCGGCCTCGACGCCAACGACGGCACCGGTCCGGTGGCAGCCGCGCTCATGCTGCTGCAGCAGCTGGGCGCGAGCGACGACGACTAACAAGTAGGGGGCGTGGCGGGATGAAGTTGTCTTTGTCCCGCCACGTTGCAGGTTGATTCCAGCCCCATCGAAAGGAAAGCATGTTCGGATACATCTATAAGAAAGATGTCGCCATTATCGCGGTTGTCCTGTGTCTTTGTCTGGGCGTGGGCAGTTTCTTCGATTATCAGATCTCGAGCGCGCTGTTCAATATCGGCAGCATGTACGGTCGCCTTATCGAGGCCGCCGGCGAGCTGCCGTTCGAGCTGACGGCGAGCATCGCGGGCGTTATGCTCGTGCGCGCGGTGCGTCCCAACTCCAGGGGGAGCAAATGGCTCGCCGTGCTCGGCATCCTCGTCAGCGTTGGTCTGGCCGGCTACGAGATCGTTTCGTCCCTGAGGGTTGGCGGCAAACTCATCGCGGTTCAGTTGGTGCTGACGTTTGTGCTGGTCATCGCCGCCAACCTTATCGTCTATCGCCTCACGCGCACGACCGAGCCCGACGAGCTCACGCGCTGGGCTTTGATGGTGCTTGTCGTGTGGGTCGCTCAGGCCATCATCCTCAACGTGATTGTCAAGCCGCTGTGGTCGCGCCCGCGCATGCGCGTGATCGAGGTGACGCAGGGACTCGAGTTTCAGCCGTGGTGGGTGATCGGCAACCCCGACAAGTGGGCCTATATTGCCGCCGGTGTAGTCAAGGACGGCTTTAAGTCGTTTGCGAGCGGACACACGGCGCACGCGGCGATCGGCCTCATGCTCGCTGGGCTTCCCGCGACGGCCTTTAAGGAAAAGCCGTCGCGCCGTCGTGTGGTCTTTTGGACGGCGGCTGCGGTCGCGGCGCTCGTCGCCTTTGGCCGCATCGTGATCGGAGCGCACTTTTTGAGTGACGTGAGCTGCGGTTTTGCTCTGGTACTGGCACTTGAGTGTCTTGCCGCGCGCATTGCCTATCCCAACGGCGTACAATAGCTCCGTTTGAATCATCTGACCGATACCCGGTAAGAGAGGATTGCCATGCTCGCGTTTAACAACGACTATTCCCACGGTGCACATCCGGCAGTGCTGCAGGCACTCGTCGACACCAACATGGAACCGCAGCCCGGCTACGGTACCGATGCGCACACCGAGCGTGCCAAGCAGCTTATCCGCGAGGCCTGTCAGGCGCCTGACGCCGACGTGTTTTTTCTGGTGGGCGGCACGCAGGCCAACGCGACGGTGATTGATATGCTGCTTGCGCCCTACGAGGGCGTCGTTGCTGCCGAGACTGGCCACGTCGCCTGTCACGAGGCGGGTGCCATCGAGTTTGGCGGCCACAAGGTGCTCACCATCCCCGGCTACGAGGGCAAGATGCACGCCGAGGACCTCGAGAACTATATCCAGGTGTTCTACGAAAACGAGAGCTACGAGCACACGGTGTTCCCGGGTGCCGTGTACGTGAGCCTTTCGACCGAGTACGGCACGCTGTACTCCAAGGCCGAGCTCGCGGCGATTCATGCGGTGTGCCAGAAGCGCGAGATTCCGCTGTTTGTGGATGGCGCCCGCCTGGCCTATGCGCTGGCGGCCGATGAGTGCGACATTACCCTGCCTGAGCTGGCGCAGCTGTGCGACGTGTTCTACATCGGCGGCACCAAGTGCGGCGCTCTGTGCGGCGAGGCCGTGGTGTTTTGCGGCATGCACGCCCCGGCACATCCCATTCCGCGCATTAAGCAGCACGGCGCACTGCTCGCCAAGGGCCGCCTGACGGGCGTGCAGTTTGAGGCGCTCTTTACCGACGGCCTGTATTTTGAGATTGGCCGTCAGGCGATCGAGACGGCTCAGGCGCTGCGTCGTGTGCTGCACGAGCGCGGCTACCAGTTCTTTTTGGAGACGCCCACAAACCAGCAGTTTGTGATTCTGCCCAACGAGGACATGGCGCGCATTCGCGAGCACGCCTCGATCGAGTACTGGGAAAAGTACGACGAGACCCACACGGTGGTGCGCTTTTGCACTAGCTGGGCCACGACGCAGGAGGATATCGACGCGTTGGCGGCTGTCCTGTAGCCTGATGTAATGACGAGGGGC
Source organism: uncultured Collinsella sp. (assembly GCA_902493985.1). GTDB lineage: Bacteria > Actinomycetota > Coriobacteriia > Coriobacteriales > Coriobacteriaceae > Collinsella. Next base: position 3,723 of record CABURR010000050.1, read on the forward strand.
CGCCTTGCGCTTGGGTTTGGCGCAAGGCGGCCTTTGTTTTTGAGGGAGAAGGGTTGTATGACCGAGATGTTCGAGCCGACGATTCGTCTGGCGACGCCCGATGATGCGCCGGCGTTGCTTGCCATCTATGAGCCGTATGTGCGCCAGACGGCGATTACCTGCGAATACGAGGTGCCGAGCGTTGAGGAGTTCGCCGGGCGCATCGAGCGTACGCTCAAGCGCTATCCGTATCTGGTGATGGAGCTGGACGGGCGTCCGGTAGGTTATGCCTATGTGAGTCCGCTCAACAGCCGCGAGGCATACGACTGGTCGGTCGAGACATCGATCTACCTGGCGCGTGATGTGCGCCACGGCGGGCTGGGTCGTAAACTGCACGACGCGCTCAAGCAATGCCTGATTGCGATGGGCATCACCAACATGTGTGCGCTCATCGCCGTGCCGCACGACAAGGACGACGAGTATCTGACGCATAACAGTCAGGATTTCCATGCCCATATGGGGTATCGCCTGGTGGGTGCCTTTGACCGCTGCGCCCAAAAGTTCGGCCGCTGGTACGACATGTGCTGGATGGAGCTGGTCCTTGCCGAGCGCACACCCAACCAACCCAAACCAATCTGGTTCCCCGACCTCCCCAAACCTACCATTTAGGGGCAGGTTTATTTTGGCAGGTTAGCCGATGGGCTCGGTGTATTTGGCACGGTCGGTGCGCTGGATGCGCTTGGAGACATGGAGCGGTCGGCCGTCGGTGTCGTAGACGTAGTCGGTGATCAGGATCAGCGCCTGCCCGCGCTCAACGTTGAGCAAAAACGCCTCGTTTTGCGAGGCATAGCACACCTCAAAGGTCTTGTGCCCCTGTGCCGGCGCGCGATGGAATTCCTGGCGCAGCGTGGCGTAGAGCGAACCGTTGATATCGCGATCGATGAGTGCTTCAAAGCTCGGTGGTAGATAGGTGGTCTCCAGGCACAGCGGCGCATCGTCCAGATAACGCAGTCGGACAAGTTTGACGAGCTTGCTGCCCACGGCGACATCGAAGAACTTGGCCGCATTGCCCGCGGCCTTGGCAAAGCCCGAGTCCACCGTGCGCGTGGTGGGCTTCATACCCTGGCCCTGGACCTGTGTCGTGTAGCTCGAAAACACCAGGTTGTTCTCGTGGAGCGCCGGCGTGTCGGCCACAAAGGCGCCACGCCCGCGCTCGGTGCGCACCAGGCCCTCATCAACGAGCACCTTAAGGGCGTGGCGTACGGTGCTGCGCGACAGCCCCGATTCGTCCATGAGTTCCATCTCGGACGGCAGCTTGTCTCCGCGCGCGTAGGTGCCGGAGGCGATGCGGTCGCGCAGCATGCCCGCCAAGCGCTCGTATTGGGTCAGTCTCTTTTTAGATGAAGCGTTCATGCGATCAACCTGTATCTAACCTGTATGCGTATCTAATCAAGCATGTATTCAATACAACAACAAAACCGCTGGTAGCAAGTTATCGAAAACCGTATCAGCAAATTTTCTAAGACAAATATAGCATACAACTAGTCGACATAACCAAAACATGTATGTAACTTGTATGCCATCGAGAGCATCAAACGAGAAGAAAGGCTGATGCACGATGACTACTCAGGAACAGGTTAAGGACGTCGTCTCCCAGGTTTTGGCCGACAAGGCAGACAAGGGCGGCATCAAGCGCGTCGTGTGGATTGGCGCCGGCGGATCCAACGGCGGCAACTATCCTGCCCAGTACTTTATGGAGCACGAGGCCACGCAGGTCGTGAGCTCCAGCTACACCAGCAATGAGTTCGTGCACGCAACTCCTGCCTACGTTAACGAGAACACCCTGGCCGTCGTCGTGTCCATGCGCGGCACCAAGGAGACCATCGTCGCCGCCCAGGTCGCCAAGGACCACGGCGCCAGCACCATCGCCATCTATGTTGACGAGTCCGGCCTCACCGAGGTCTGCGACTACAAGATCCAGTACGACAGTCTGGCCGTCGACGAGTCCTGCATGGGTCGCACCAACTCTGCCGTCGTGACCATGATTGCCATGGAGCTTACGCAGCAGACCGAGGGCTATGTCGAGTACGAGACCGCTATGGCCGCGTTCGACTTGGTCGACCCCATCTATCGCAAGGCCGTCGAGTACACCCGTCCGCTCGCTGCCAAGTGGGCCGAGCAGAACGCCGACAAGCCCTGCATCAACGTGATGGCTCAGGGTCCGCTCTTTGGTGCCGCCTACGTCTTTAGCATCTGCAACGTGCAGGAGATGCTGCAGATCGACTCCTGCACCATCAACACCTGCGACTTCTTCCATGGTCCCTTCGAGATTCTGGACAAGCGCACCTCGCTGTTCCAGCTCATCAGCGTCGGCCGCAGCCGCTGCAACGACGAGCGCGGCATCCGCTTCGTCAACCAGTACGGTGGCGAGCGCGTCTATCAGCTCGACGCCAAGGAGCTCGGCCTCAACGACATCAAGGACAGCGTGAGCGAGTACTTCAACCACCTGATCTTTGCCCCGATCCTCAACAACGTGTACATGCGTGCGCTCTCTGCCGTCACCCACAAGGACTACATGACGCGCCGCTACATGTGGAAGCTGGACTACTAAGAGTTACGCGGTTTTACCAAACCGCGTAACGGCTCGACGCTGCGCGGGCCGCATTTGGACAATCTGACGTTCAACTTCAAGGGCGCGACCAGAAGGTCAGCGCCCTTTCGTTTCACGTCACCTTGCCTCAAATGCGGCCCGCTCGCTGACTTATGCTCAACCAGCGGTGCCTTAGACGTTGGGGACGTTCTTAAATGACTAGTCATTTGGGAACGTCCCCAATGAGTATGTGGGGAAGCAGATTTTTCCGTTCGGCGATTTGTGTCTTGAAAAATGTATATAACGACTATAACGTAGTACGAAACATATTGGAAACAATACCGAGGAGGCTGCGTTGAAGAAAAGCAATCTGGGCTATGTGCTGGTGCTGGTCGCCGCGCTTATGTGGGGCAGCATCGGAATCTTTGTAAACGGCATCTCGGCCATGGGCGTTTCGTCCCAGAGCATGGCTGCCTTTCGCTTGTTGGTCGGAGCGCTTATCTTGGCGCCGGTCCTGATGTTTATGGGCTGCCGTCCGGGTGAGGGGTCTACCGTGGCTCAGGGTCCGCTGGCCCTGTTCAAGGCAAGCCCTAAAGAGCTTGTTCCCTGTGCGCTTGTCGGCATCGTCGGTTTGGCCGCCGCCAACACCTGCTATTACGAGTGCATGGGCGAGGTGGGCATGTCCACGGCCTCGGTGCTGCTCTACACCTCGCCGGTGTTTGGCGTCATGCTCGGCCGCGTGTTTTATCGCGAGGACGTGACCCCCAACAAGCTCGTTGCCATTGTCTTTAACATCGTAGGCTGCGTGCTTGCAGTGACCAATGGCGACCTTTCCGGTTTTCATTTTTCGGTTTGGGGCGTCACGTCGGGCGTGATTGCAGGCCTTTGTGGTGCGTCGCTCGCGGTGTTTAGCCGAATAGCAACCAAGACGGTCCACCCGCTGGCTGTCACGTTTTGGGGCTTTGTTTTTGGCGGTGCGGTTATGGCAGCTATCGCGGCTCCGTGGCCGGATGTCGCCGCGGCAATGTCGCCACAGCTGCTGCTGCTGTTCCTTGGCTTTGGACTCATCCCCACAGCCGTTGCTTACATCTTATATATGCAGGGTCTGTCCATGGGGCTCGAGACATCGAAAGTTCCCGTCGTAATGTCTTTCGAGACGGTCGTCACCGTACTGGTGGGCATTGGTGTCTACGCCGAGCCCGCCGGCGCGATTAAAGTCCTGGGCATCGTGTTGGTGCTCGCGTCCATCCTGATTATGAACACCGACTTCTCCAAGCTGCGCAACAGTGTGTTTGTCGGTCATGTCATTGAGAGCATGACCTTTAAGCCCAACGCGTGGTGGACCGAAAAATCTCAGGACATGGATCTGTTTAAGGAACGCACCGGCATTGCGCTGGAACCCACCGTACAGGAAAGCCCCTGGTACTTCGTGCGATAGGGGATTGCGCGCAGGGTCTGACCTGGGGTTATCCAGCTAGCGCCGGCCTACCCAGTCCAACGTTTCGAGTACGTTAAACCCGTCAACGGTCGATTTTCACCCGCGAACGGTCTTTATACTAATTAGCAATATAAGCAACGTATAAGACGTTATAATGACCATAACGAAAAGGAGGAGGCAAGATGAATCAGATCATTCTCGCATCTCATGGCGGCCTGGCCGCAGGCGCCAAAGACACGCTCGAGATGGTTCTCGGCGACGTGTCGAACGTCCACGTCGTGTCGCTTGCTCGTGACGACAAGGAGCCCATCACCAATAAGGTTGAGGCTATGATCGCCACGTTCAACGCGGACGACACCGTCTATGTGCTGACCGATATGCTCGGCAGCTCGGTCAACAACAACATGGTCGAGCTTTCCAAGAACGGCACGAAGTTCACGGTTGTCAGCGGTTTCAACATCCCGTTGGCGCTCACGCTTGCTATGAGCCCCGCCCCCGTCAAGGGCGCCGAGCTCGCGGCCCTCATCAATGAGGCCCGCACCGGTCTGACCAACCCCAACGCACCGGTCGAGGCCGCCGCGGCTCCCGCCAAGAAGGCCAAGGCGTCCCGTCACAGCTCCGGTCCCGCCAAGATCGTCCTCGCACGTCTTGACTACCGTCTGCTGCACGGCCAGGTCGTCTTTACCTGGACCACCAAGGTCCAGGCCGAGCGCATCATCGTCGTCGACAACGCTGCCGCCAACGATGACATCAAGAAGGGCGCTCTTAAGCTGGCCAAGCCCCAGGGCGTGCGCCTGAACGTCTTCACCGTCGAGCGTGCCCTCGCCAAGATGGACAAGCTCAACACCCTCGGCGAGCGCGTCATGTTCGTCTTTGGCAACACTGCCGAGATGCTGCAGTTCTGCCAGGGCTACAAGCTCGACGCCATCAACCTGGGCGCCACCGCCAACCACGACGGTGCCGATCAGGTCGGCGGCAAGGACAGCTCCGTCTTCCTCGACGCCACCCAGAAGGCCGACGTCAACCAGCTGCTCGACATGGGCATCAAGCTCTATGTCCAGCAGACCCCTACGTATCAGAGCGTCGACATCGACGCCAAGCTGTAATCAACCAGGCTTTTGCCTGACTGAAAGGAGAAGGGTATGAATACGTTCATCAGTGCGGTGCTCGTCGGCCTCGTCGGCGTGTTCTGCATGTGGGACTCCCGCCTGCTCGGTCGTCTTAACTTCGAGCAGCCCCTCGTTGGCGCTACGCTCGTCGGTCTGCTGCTGGGCGATGTGCCCACCGGCCTTGCCGTCGGTGCCGCCGTCGAGCTCGTGTCCATGGGCCTGGTGCAGGTCGGCGCCGCCGTTCCGCCCGATATGGTCCTGGGCGGCATCGTGGCCGCTGCCTTTGCGTGCCTGACCGATGCTTCCGCCGAGACCGCCATGACGATCGCCATCCCGGTCGCCGTCCTGGGTCAGCTCCTCGGCATCGTGTTCCGTTCCATCATCGCCGCCCTCACCCATGTGGCAGATAGCGCGATCGATAACGGAAAGTTCAAGACCGCCTACCGTATGCACATCTGCGCCGGCTCCGGTCTGTACGCTGTCATGTACTTCCTGCCGATCTTCCTCGCCGTCTTTGTTGGCACCGACCTGGTTCAGGCCATCGTCAACATGGTTCCCGAGTGGCTGTCCACTGGTCTTAACGTTTCGACCAAGATCATGACCGCCTACGGCTTGGCCCTGCTGCTCACCATGATGATCAAGAAGGGTATGACTCCGTTCCTGTTCATCGGTTTCCTGCTCGCCGCTTACCTCAACCTGTCCGTCATCGCGGTCGCTCTGATCGGTGTGTGCCTGGCTGTCGTCTTCATGGGCTTCAAGTTCAACGGTTCCCATGCAGCCGCCGGTGTCGATTCCGACTACGATCCGCTCGAAGACGACGAAGACTAAGGAGGAACACACTATGGCAACCGCAACCAAGGACGTGTCCCTGAACAAGAAGGTCAGCCAGTTCTTCTGGCGCTCCTGGGCCATCCAGGCCTCTTGGAACTACGAGCGTCAGATGAACATGGGCTTCCTCTACGGCATGGTTCCCACGCTCGACCGCCTCTATCCGGACGAGTCCGACCCCAAGCAGCTCGCTGCTAAGAAAGAGGCTTACCACCGTCACATGGCGTTCTACAACTGCACCCCGCAGACGAGCGCTTTCATCCTGGGCCTCTCCGCCTCCATGGAGGAGGAGTACGCCAAGGATCCCGAGAACTTCGATCCCGATTCGATCAACGCGGTCAAGACCTCCCTCATGGGTCCGCTTTCCGGCATCGGTGACTCCTTCTTCCAGGGCACCATCCGCGTTATCGCCTTTGGCCTGGGCGTTCAGCTGGCTCAGCAGGGTTCCATTATGGGCCCGATCCTGGCCATGCTCATCTCCATCGTCCCCTCTGTGCTGATCACTTGGTTCGCAGCCAAGATGGGCTATCAGGGCGGCCACGAGTACCTGAGCAAGCTTCAGGGCGGCGACCTCATGGAGAAGCTCATGTATGTCTGCGGCATCGTGGGTCTTATGTCCGTGGGCGGCATGATCGCTACGCTGATCGGCGCCACCACCCCGCTGCAGTTCGCTGACGGCACCGTCGTGATCCAGGACATCCTGGACGGCATGATGCCCCAGATGATCTCCCTCGGCCTCACCGGCCTTATGTACTGGCTCATCAAGAAGAACGTCAACACCGGTTGGCTTCTCGTGATCGCCATCGTGGGCGGCATCGCCCTCTCCGCGGCCGGCATTCTGGCCTAGTCGCGACCAAGCGCCTAACCGCTTTCCCCCGGGGGCCTGCCTGACATCCCATACCCCAGGCAGGCTCCCATCCCCAAAATGTGTCAAAGGGACTGTCCCTTTGACACATCCTCAACGGGCCGGCGACTCGGTCCAAACCACGGTAACCCTGCGAGCGCCCGGCAATGTGGCGCCGCAAAAATCGAAAGGAATGTGTCAGATGTACGAGATCGACCTTAACCTCCCTAAGCAGATCGTCGCTGACGTCCTGTCCAACCACGAGATCCACAGTGTCGCCTTCGTCGGCTGCGGTGCTTCCATGTCCGACCTGTACCCCGCCAAGTACTTCCTGGCCAACAACACGGACAAGCTGAACGTTCAGATCTTCACCGCTAACGAGTTCAACTACGACACGCCTTCCTGGGTCAACGAGCACACCTTCGTGATCACCTGCTCCCTCGGTGGCTCCACGCCCGAGACCGTCGAGGCTAACAAGACCGCCAAGAAGCACAACTGCCCGGTCGTCTCCCTCACCAACAAGGCTGGCTCCGCTCTGACCGTCGACGCCGACCACGTCATCGTTCACGGCTTCCATGCCAACTACGCTGCCAAGTGCGAGAAGCCTGGCTACGCCATCGCTCTTGCTCTCGAGATCCTTCAGCAGACCGAGGGCTATGACCACTACGAGGATATGATCACCGGCCTCACCAACGTCTTCGATCTCTGCGAGAACGCCGCTCAGCACTGCAAGAAGCTCGCCAAGAAGTTCGCCGAGGACTTCAAGGACGACAAGATGATCTACTTCATGGCTTCCGGCGCCTCCGAGAAGATGGCTTATTCTCACGCCGCCTTCCTGTTCACCGAGATGCAGTGGATCGACGCCGCCGCCTACAACACCGGCGAGTACTTCCACGGCCCGTTCGAGGTTTCCACCGAGGGTAAGCCCTACGTCTTCTTCATGTCCGACGGTGCCACCCGCCCGATGGACGCTCGCGCCCTCACCTTCCTTGAGCGCATGGGCGCCAAGGTCGCTCTGATCGACTCCAAGGACTACGGCCTGGCCGACGCCGTGCCGGCAAGCGTTGTCACCTACTTCAACCCGCTGCTGCACCTCGCCGTTATGCGCGAGTACGGCAACCAGATCGCCGAGGCCCGTCAGCACCCGCTGACCATGCGTCGCTACATGTGGAAGCTTTCCTACTAATCACAAGTAAGTAGACCTTACGGGTTGATTGAGAGGGGATGGGGTTTTCGCCCCGTCCCCTTTTTTGCTCTGGGGAGGGCGTGTCTGTCGCGTCGCAAATCCCAGATAAAACCTACCAAAATAAACCTGTCCCTTTTTGGCAGGTGGGAGGAGATGTGTATGATCAAGGCAGTGCTGTTTGATATGGACGGCGTGCTGGTCGATACCGAGTGGTTCTACAACCGTCGTCGCGTGGCGTTTATGGAAGAGAAGGGGTTCCACTTTGACGAGATTCCCGATCTTTCGGGGTCTAACGAGCCCGCCATTTGGGAGGCGCTGGTGCCCGACGATGTTGAGCTGCGCGAGCGCCTGCGCGTGGAGTACAAGCAGGTCTACAGCCCGGATCACCCCGTTCCGTATGCCGAGCTGCTCAACGAGCAGACGGAGCCGGTGATGCGCGAGCTGCACGAGCGCGGCGTGAAGTGTGCCATCGCGAGCTCGTCCTATCGCGAGCTGATCGACGAGCTGGTGGAGATTGCCGGTATCGCCGACGTGCTGGACTACACCATCAGCGGTCACGAGTGCAGCGCGTTTAAGCCCGACCCCGAGATCTACCTGCGTGCCATGGAGGCGCTGGGGGTGGAGCCTGCCGAGTGCCTGGTTATCGAGGACTCGCCTTTGGGCATCGAGGCCGGCAAGCGCTCCGGCGCCCGCGTCCTGGCGCTGCGTCCGCACGAGGGCGTCAACCTAGATCAGTCCGCCGCCGACGTTGTCATCGACAGCCTGACCGACATTTTGGCCGCTTTGTAGTGTCAATCCGCCGCGAGAAGCATTGGTTCACGCGTCTTTTGCTGCGGATTGGCTTAATTTGTCCTCTATTTGGATTCGTTTGGCTTCGATTCGGACTAAGTGAGTAGACTTTTTGGTGCAGTACGAGCGCAAAGTGCATCTGCTCTAGCAAAACCGCAGGTCACAGGGGTGGCGGTTTTGGGTGTGCTCGGCAGATCGTAAAAAGTCTACTCACTTGTAATTTGGGCCTTTGGTCGTGGAGGCTGTTGGTCCCGCTTTGGTTGTCGAGAGAGGGTGAATTGAAGCGCCCCCGCACGCTCCATGCTACAATCGCGGGCATGCCCCACAACTACATCTGCCTTCGAAAGGAGCTTCCGTGGCGAACGCCATCGATCAGCTCACGGACCGCGTGCTCGTGCTCGGCCGCCTCACCATCGTCCGCCGTGCCATTACCGCCGTGGCGGTCACAATTTCTGCCGTCCTCCAAACATTCCTGATCCAGGCGTTCATTCAGCCCGCCGACCTGCTTCCGAGCGGTCTCACCGGCGTCGCGGTCCTGCTCGATCGCGTTACCTCGCTGGGCGGCGTTCACATCGACATCTCGCTCGGCATGCTTGCGCTCAACATTCCCGTGGCGCTCCTATGCTGGAGCGGCATTAGCAAGCGCTTCGTCATCTTCTCGATGATGCAGGTCGTGCTCTCGTCGCTGTTCCTCAACGTCTTTCACTTCGCTCCATTTTTGGGCGACAAGATTATGCTCATCATTTTTGGCGGCGTGGTCTCGGGTCTGGGCGCTGCCATCGCGCTAAAGTCCGGCGCATCTACCGGTGGCACCGACTTTATCGCGCTGTGGGTCTCCAACCACACGGGCAAGACCATCTGGGGCGTTATCTTTGGTTTCAATTGCTTTATCCTGGCGATCTTTGGCTTTATGTTTGGCTGGGACAACGCGGCGTACTCCATCGTGTTCCAGTTTATTTCGACCAAGACCATCGACAGTTTCTATCGTCGCTACGACCGCGTGACGCTGCAGATCACGACGCGCAAGGCTGACGAGGTCATGACCGCCTATGTTGACCATTTTCAGCACGGCATTAGCTGCGCCGAGGTCGTCGGCGGATACAGCCGCGAAAAGATGTACCTGCTGAACACCGTTGTCTCGACCTACGAGAGCCAGGACATTATCAAGCTGGTGTGCGACATTGATCCCGGCGCCGTGATCAATGTGTTCCACACGCTCAACTTTGTGGGCGGCTGGTGGGGCGGTCATGTCGACGAGCCCATGCCCACGGCCGTGCCCGATCCCGACAAGCCCGCGCGCATGGCCAGCAGGCAGGCGCGCCTTTGCGAGCAGGACAGCCTGCAGCAGGACGACGGCAAGTAAGGATTTGCTGTATGTGGTGTATCGTTTTATCCAACTGAGGTAACATAAAACTAGACGTTATATACGTATTAGTTATTTCGATATTTTGATAAGAGTGATCAGATATGCCTGCGTCCAAAAATGCACCGCTTTACCAGCAGATTTACGACGAAATCAAGGATGCGATCGAGAAAGGTGTTTATGCACCCAAGGAGCGTATTCCGTCCGAGCTTGAGCTTGCCGAGCAGTACGAGGTGAGCCGAATTACGGTGCGCCGCGCCGTCGAGGAGCTGTGCTCCGATGGCTACCTGGTTAAGCAGCAGGGCCGCGGCACCTTTGTTTCCACGCCGCACATCAACCGCCAGTTCCACGCCTCGACGCTGCAGACGTTTACTGCGCTGTGTGCCGACAATGGCATGAAGGCCGGTGCGCATGTGGTCGATCGCCAGATTGTTCCGGCGCGTCAAAACGAGATGGAGTTCTTTGGCCTGCAGAAGGATGCGCTGCTGCTGCATATCAAGCGCGTGCGTACGGCCGACGGCGAGCCCATCTTTGAGGAGAACATCTTTGTGCCGTTTGACGCCTACCGTGAGCTGTTGACGGTCGATCTTGAGGACAAGTCGATTTTTGCCGAGGTTGAGCGTGTTGGCGGAACGCCGATTGTCTCGGTTGGCTACCGTACGGTCGAGGCCGTTCGAGCCAACGCCGAGCAGGCGGCCGAGCTGGGCATCGCTCCGCACGATCCGCTGCTCAACCTGCGTGCCGGCTTTACCGGTCCCAATGGCGAGCCGGTCCTGATGGGTAAGCAGTACTACGTGGGATCGCGCTACGTTATGGTGATGTAGCTCTAGTTGCGGCGTTTTACCAAACGCCGCAACTGCTCGACGCTGCAAGCCCGCCAGAGCGGCAATCTGCCTTTCAACTTCGGCGGCATGACCAGAAGTTTTTGTTCCGTCGTTCTAACGAACGACGGACCGGTCGACGCTGCAAACGCCCCTAAGCGGCAATCTGACGTTCAATCGTCGGTCGCGTACCGAAGTACGCTTCCCTCCTCTTTCACGTCACCTTGCTCGCTTAGGGGCGTTTTCGCTGACTTA
>CABURR010000051.1 GCA_902493985.1 uncultured Collinsella sp.
ACCAGCAGCGAGATACCAAAGTTGAGCACAAAGTACATCGCAAACACCAGGCCGTAGAGCATAAGCACCTGCGACAGGTCGATCGCGTGGGCCATCACGACGTTTGCCGTGTACATGAGCTCGGCCACGTTAATGCCTGAAAGATACGAGCTGTCCTTGATGACGGTCGTGCACTGGCTAAACAGCGCCGGAATGATTGTCTTAAACGTCTGCGGCAGAATGATGTAGCGCATGGTGGCAAAGAAGCCAAAGCCCTGGCTCTGCGCTGCCTCAAACTGGCCGCGCGGAATCGAATTGAGGCCGCCGCGCACAATCTCGGCCATAACGGCGCTGGTAAACAGCGTAAAGGCGATGGTCGAAATCACAATGTCCAAACCCTGCACCGTAAAGTAAATAAACAGGATCCACAGCAGGTTTGGCGTGCAACGGAACAGCTCGATATAGGCGCTCACCAAAATACGGAATGGACGGGGCGCATAGCTTTTAACGAGCGCCAGCACCGTGCCAAAGATGAGCGAGAAAAAGATCGACAGCGCCGAGATCTCGATCGTCTTAACAAAGCCGCCCCAAATGTAGAGCAGGTTGGTCGCGTTGAAGATTTCCATGCGCTAGGCCTCCTCTACGTTGTCGAGCCCCAGCTCGGCCAGGCTCACGCCGCGCGGACGCTCCTTGGAGCGGCGCTCGAGCCACTGCACCAGCATGGCGAGCGGAAAGCAGATGATGAAGTACATAAGGCAGCAGACGATGTATCCCTGCAGGTAACCGTACAGACTCACAAAGTTGTCGGAACGGTACATAAGGTCGCCGCCGGCCACAAGCGCCAGCACCGACGTGTTCTTGACCAGGTTGAGCGCCTGGTTACACAGCGGCGGCAGAATGATCTTGAATGTCTGGGGCAGCACGATGTACCAGTATGCCCGCGCACGGGTGAAGCCCTGGCTCTGGGCCGCCTCCATCTGACCGCGCGGAACCGCCTCGATACCAGTGCGGATGACCTCCGCAATGTAGGCCGCGTGATACAGGCCCACACCCAAGAAACCCAGCACGAACGGCGCGATGCGCACCGGCTGGTCGGCACCGGTTATGGCCTGCAAAAACTGCGGACCGGCCATGTACATAAAGAGCACCTGCACGGGCAACGGGGTGTTCTGGTAAAACTCCACGTACACGCGGCTTATGGCGCGCAGCACGCGTGAACGAGTGGTTGAGAACACGCCCAGCAGCGTGCCCAGCACCAGCGACAGCAGCAGACCGGCAACGACCACCTGTAGCGTCACGCCAAAGCCCTCCCAGAAGGGCCCCATGTTTTGAAATGTCGTCGACCAACGGTCGGCGTCAAATAATCCTTCGAGCATTTGATTCCTTCCTTGGACGATACGCCTATACAAGACCCCAGGTCTTGACCTCTTGGTCGAGCCAGCCATCGGCCAGGCGATCGCAAATCACCTGATCGACCACGGCCGAAAGGTCGCAGCCCTTCTTGGTCGCCACGCCGTAGCCCTGCTCGCCAAACTTGACCTCGGGCTGCAACAGCTCGACGGTCTCGTTCATGTAACCGGCCAGCGTGGAGCGATCCATGGCAAAGACGTCGATATTGCCGGCGTCGAGCGAACTCTTGATGATGGGGTAGCCGCTAAAGGCCCTAAACTCGGGCTTACAGCTAAAGCCGTTGTCCTTGATCATCTGCTCAATCAAGCCCTGCGTGGTAGCGCCCTGGCTCACGCCAATAACCTTGCCGTCCAGGTCCTCAATCGAGGTAAAGCCCGAACGCTTCTTGACCATGAGTCCCACGTAGTCGGTGCGGTACGGCGTCGAGAAGTCCCAGCTCTTCTTGCGCTCGTCGGTGATGGTGTAGGTCGCCGCGACCACGTCGAGTTGGCCGTTATCGATCAGCGGACCGCGCGTCTTGGGCGTTACGTCGGTAAACTCGACAAGCTCCTGGGCGCGGGCCTCCTTGTAACTCACGCCAAAGACGGCAGCGGCGATCTGGTAGCACAAATCGACCTCCATGCCCTCAAAGCGGCCCTTGGCGGTGTCGTAATAGCCGTAGCCGGGAACGTCCTTCTTAACGCCGGCATTCAGATGGCCACGCGACTTAATGGCCGCAAGCTTGGACCCCTTGTCGGAGCCCTCACCGCTGGTGGAGTTGCCGCAACCGGTAAGCGCGGTCCCCGTCAGCGCGAGCATGCCGGCGCCAGCCAGCTGCAAAAAGTGACGGCGCGACACGGCCGCCCTCGTCATATCCGTCATGTCCATCACCGCGCCTAGTGCAGAATCTTGGACAGGAACTCGCGGCAACGCGGGTTCTCGGGGTTATCGAAGAAGTGCTCGGGCGTGCCCTCCTCCAGGATGCGGCCGTCCTCCATAAAGATGACGCGGTCGGCCACCTGGCGCGCAAAGCCCATCTCGTGCGTCACGCAGATCATGGTGATGTCCTCCTGCGCGAGCTCAATCATAACGTCCAGAACCTCCTGGACCATCTCGGGGTCGAGCGCCGAGGTCGGCTCGTCAAACAGGATGATAGGCTGCTTGGTGCACAGGGCACGGGCGATGGCGATGCGCTGCTGCTGACCGCCCGAGAGATTCTGCGGATACTCGCCAGCCTTATGCGCCATGCCGACGCGCTTGAGCGCGGCGATGGCGATCTCGGTCGCCTCCTCCTTGCTCTTCTTTTGCAGCTTGATGGGTGCGAGCGTCAGGTTGCCCAGCACCGTCATGTTGGGATACAGGTTGAACTGCTGAAACACCATGGAGCTGTACTTGCGAGCCATCTCCAGGTGATTCTTTTTGGTGAGCGGCGTACCGTCGATGACGACCTCGCCCGACGTGGGCTCCTCCAGATAATCGACGCAACGGATGAGCGTCGACTTACCCGAGCCGGAAGGCCCGATCATTACGAGCTTCTCGCCGCGCTTGACGGTGAGATTGATATCTTTGAGCACATGCAGGTCGCCAAAGTACTTGTTGAGATGCTTGATCTCGATCATGTCTGCCATGAATGTCCCTTCCCTGCGTTTACACGAGTTGAACTATTGTACGGAAAGAACCACGTTTCCGCAGCCAACACTACATTCCCGTAAAGAACCCGCAACCTTTAACCCACTCATTGGGGACAGACTTAAATGAGTACCTGCTCATTGGGCACTCATTTAAGCCCGTCCCCAATGAGCGCCGAAAATAATACAACCGCCCTTGTTGAGCATAAGTCAGCGAAAACCCGTACACGCGAGCAAGGTGACGTGAAATGAAAGGGCGCAGACCTTATGGTCGCGCCCTTGAAATTGAACGTCAGATTGCCGCGTGTACGGGTTTGCAGCGTCGAGCCGTTACGCGGTTTGGTAAAACCGCGTAACAAATTACGCAAGCTTTGCGCCGACGATCTTTGCTGCTGCCGGCTTATCGAAGTTGCCGCCGGTGGCCTTGCCGAGTGCACCCATGACCTGGCCCATCTGCTTCTTGGAAGTAGCGCCCAGCTCGGCGATGACCTGCTCGATCAGGGCCTCGAGCTCCTCGCCCGAAACCTGCGCGGGCAGCAGGCTTTCCAGAATCTTGACCTGCTCGGTCAGGTTGTCGGTACGCTCCTGGTCGGTGCCGGCCTTGATGGACATCTCCAGCGTCTCGCTCGTCTGCTTGATCAGACGCTTGATCATGCTGTTGACGTCTTCCTCGGTCACATCGCGGCGCTCGTTAACCTCGATATTCTTCACCTCGGCCTTGACCTGGCGAATGATGGACAGGCGAACCTTGTCCTTGGCCTTCATGGCCGCGATCATTTCTTTCTGCAGCTCTTCGTTGGTCATCTGCAAATCCTCTCTAATAGCGTGGGCAGCACTCACGCGAGCACCGCCCCATGGTTACTCAGTCTTCGACGAATCGTCGGTCGAACTCTTGGTGACGCCCTTCAGACTCACGTTATAGGGTACGTCCTTGGGCATGGGGTTGACGGTGATGTCGGCATCCTTCTTGTACTGCTCCAGCCACTCGCTGTACGCGGTGCTGGCCGCTTGCGTCTTCACCACGTTGGAGACGTACTTTTTGATGTCCTTGGGCACCTGGTTGATGTCATCGACCTGATTATCGACATGGAAGTAGTCGGTGCACTTGATGATGTGGTAACCATAGGTCGACTCGACGACTTCGCTCACGTCGCCCTTGTTGAGTCCCTCGAGCGCCGTCTGGTAGCTGTCGACAAAGGTGGTGAGCTTATCCCAGCCCACATCGCCCTTCTTCTCCTTGGAACCTGTGTCCTCGGAGTACTGCTCAACGGCGTCCTCAAAACTCAGCTCACCGGAGTTAATCTTGTCCAGGCACTCCTGCGCCTTGGCCTTGGCGGCAGCCTTGTCCTCGTCGGAAGCGTCGGAATCAACCTTGATCAGGATGTTCGACGAGCGGCGGGCGTCGTTGTAGCTGGACAGGTTTTCGTTGATGTAATCGACAATCTCGCTGTCCTTGGGCTTGCTCGTGGGCGCGACGGCATCCTTGAGTTTCTGTTGCGCCAGACTCTCCTTGAGCGAGTCCTTGTAGGTGTCCTCGGTATAGCCGTAGGTCTTGAGGGTCTTCTTAAAGGCCTTGGCACCGCCTGCGCTCTTGCACGCGTCCTTCCAAGCCTTCTCGACCTCCTCGTCCGACACCGTCACGCCGTTCTCCTTCTGTGCCTGTTGAAGCAGAATCTGCTGCGTGTAGGAGTCGATGAGTTGCTTGCGGTACTTCTTGGGCGTGAGGTCGTTGTCAACCAGATACTGCGCCCAATCCTTATCCTTGGTGTAGCCGTAGGACGTGCGCATGCTCATGATCTGCTTGGTCACGGTGTCCTCGGTAAGGTTGGTGCCGTTGATAGTAGCAGCGACACCGCCGGTCAGCTTGTAGCCCGAGGTGTCCTCGGCCTGCGACATAAGGCCGGAGCACGCCATCGCCGAGACGGAAAGCAGCATCGCCAGCACGCCGATGACCACCAGGACGATCTTGACGGTCTTAGACACGTACGTCTTGCGCTGCTTCTTGCGAGAGCTGGAGGCAGCGCGAGCCTGCTGCTCGGGCGTCGGCGCGGCCTCGGAGTTCTTTTTCTTATTTGCCATAGTTGGCCTTTCGCATAACGAATCGAACAAACGCCATTGTGTCACAACGCAGCCCCCGCGGCACGCTTGGTGCATTGGGGACAGGTTAATCTGCACCATTTTGGTGCAAAGGGGACAGCTCTGGCAGCCGGCAGTTAGGGACAGTCCCCAAGTGCCGACTCAGCCCCACCCTAGAAGTGACGGCGGATGGCGTCGACCATGCCCTGGGGCGTGGTCTGGCCGAGCACGTCAGCTGCGGCATCGGCGTCCATAAAGATGTTCATGAGCGCCTGCAGGGCCTCGACCTGGCCGCCCGGCTCGGCAATACCCAGATTGATGACGATCTGCGCCGGCACCGGAGCGCCCATGCCAGCCATAGCGTTAAATGTCACGGACGCGGCGGGCTTCACCACCGCGATATAGGGCTTGGCCACAAACCCCGGGTCGGTATGCGGAATGGCGATGTTTGCCGCCGGCATAGCGAGACCCGTGGGATAGGCATCCTCGCGCGTGCGGACGGCATCGAGCCAACCGGATGCAATGTAGCCATGTGGTGCAAGCTCGCCCTCAAGCCGCGCGAACACCTCATCCGGCGTCGCACACTCCCAATCAAAAAACACCAACTCAGGCGTAAACAGCGCTTCGTTATTACCAGACATAAGCCGCCTCCTTCTTTTCATTCCCTGTCTTTAGGCCCAATACGGAATATACCTTTTGTATTTGGAACCCGCGTCCTCGTCCTCTTCCTTTATCAATGCCTCTTCCAGGCACTCTTTGATTAGACGAGACATCGCCACCGTGTTTTTCTTTTCATCGGAAAGTCCAAAACGCTCTCGCAGCGACTGATTGCTCATCGACTCACCTTGGGCATACAAAAGACAGGCATGCCAGTACACGGCGTTTTTTCGCTCACTTTTTTTCATTCGAGTATACGGACAGTCGCAATAGAGCGTCACGAGCGTTCCCAGCCCGCCCTCACTCTTGATAACCGGTGAAGGCATGCCGGCTTTTTCGAGCGAATCTACGGTTAAATCCCAGCCTGTACCGCCTTCTTCGCAAAGATCCATTTGGCGCATGAGGGACGCTATCATCGAATTTCGCGTTTTCGGCTGGGCGTTGAGCACTCGTTCTGCCGGAATAAGCGTTGTCCCGGGATTAGAGAACTCAATGCGATTGTCGTAAATCGCAACAAGAGGCCCCGCCGTATTGTCAGCAATGTCTTGATGAATCACGGCGTTTGATAGTAACTCGCGAATCGCCCTTTGAGGATAAGCCGTCTGAATACGTCGAAATGCGCCATCCAGTGCCTCAACAGCCGGAATCATCGACATGACCAGCTGTTCAGCCTGTGGAAGCGCCAAAGCGTAGCCCTTGTCGATTTCAGTATCCCCGACAATGTCAAAACTGCCTTTTCCCGCATATCGCACGATTCGCAGCATGCGTTTCCTGAGCTCCGGGTAGCGAGAGAGCTTTTTTCCCACCAGAAGCATTCCCAAGCGCGTCACACTATATCGGCCGTTATCTTGACGACGAATCAGCTCTTGTTCACAAAGAGCAAGCATCACTCCGTCCAAATCGACAGGTCTTCTCAATCTGCACAACTCAAAATACGCATCAACATCTAGTATTTCGGCGACCTCTCGAGATGTCAGATCTCTCTCAACTACAGCGAGCTCCGCGTTCCCTGACTGTAAGCGACGCCACAGCTCCGCCTCTCGTGCACTACCGGGAACCAGTTCTGCCGTCGAAGAGCCCTCTCGAATGTAGGCTGTCTTATCAAAATAGACCGGCTGAGCGCTCGCGGCGTGCACTTTCAACACCACAAAGTGCTTTGTCTCATGATCAATAACCGCAAACTCGTAATTCGCATTGTTTGAGAGCGCAAGCTTGAGCCACATCAAAAGCTCTTGGTTTCCCTTACCCTTTGCGTGATATGGGTTGAACTGGGTGCCCACAAGCTCATGCGTACCGTCGCTCACGCCCCAGATCTTATAGGCATATGCGCGGCCGCAGTAAGCGGCAGCATTGGCAAGCGCCGAGATGTCACGCCCCGTTCTAACGGGATCGCTATTGCCTTCTTTAAATTCAAGCCACTCGGTTTCATCAGGATAACCGACGAGTGAATAAATCAGCTCCATGCCATCTGCTTCACCCATTGAGCCAGCCTCCTTGCGCTCATTTTTGATAAGAAAATGTTAAATAGATGATAAATAGAATTATGCGCAATTTGAAGCCGAATGCCAAGTTTTCTGGTCGTTTTCCCAGATAATCTCATGCCGGAAGCTCGGCATTCCACATGAGAGTCGACTACTGTAATTGACAGGCAAGAAGAGCAGCCTATTCAATTCCAGCTAAATCAAGCAGCATAAAGCGCAATAAAAAAGGCGGTTAGGCGTCTTCGATATGCCTAACCGCCTTTACAAGCGGGTAATTATTTCACAGGATCCACGGCGACCTTGCCACTCTCCAGCACGTGGACGCGGCCGTCGGCGAGCATTTGCACGACCTCGGGATACAGCACGTGCTCAATCGCGTGGATGTGCTCCTCGAGCGTGTCGACATCCCAGCCCTCCTCAACAGCCAGCGCACGCTGGGCGATGATGGGACCGTTGTCGTAGATCTCGTTGGCAAAATGCACAGTCACGCCAGTTACCTTGACGCCGCGCGCAAAGGCATCGTCAATCGCATGCGCACCGGTAAAGCTCGGCAGCAGCGCCGGATGCAAGTTAACCACGCGGTTGGGAAACGCCGCCAGTAGAGGCGTGTGCACCATGCGCATGTAGCCGGCCATGACCACATACTCGCAGCCGCGCTCGAGAAGCTCGTGCGCGATGATCTCGTCGGCGGCAATAGGGTCGGCATAGACATCCTTAGACAGCGTGAGCGTCTGGATGCCCGCGAGCTCAGCGCGCTGCAAACCCTTAGCCGAAGGACGGCTCGACACCACAAGCTCAATCGAAGCGTTGAGCTTGCCGGCGGCGATCAGATCGATCAGCGCCTGCAGGTTGGTACCCGAACCGCTGATGAGCACACCGATCTTGAGCGGCTCGGCCGTATCGGTGCCGGTCGGACGGGTGTAGGGCACAAAGCCCAGGCCCTCGGCGGCAGCTATCTGCTCGTTAGCGCTCATCGGAGTACACGACCTTACCGGAACCCTCGACGCACTCGCCCACGCGGAACGGCTTCTCGCCCAGCGCGACCAGGGCCTCGGTAACCGCGGCCTCGTCCTCGGGGGCGACGATCAGGCACAGGCCAACGCCCATGTTGAAGGTCTTGCATGCCTCGTTGGGCGCGAGCTCGGCCTGGCGCGACACGTAGGTGATGACGGGCGGAACGTCCCAACCCATCTCGGCGCCGTTGCGAGTGACCACAGCGTCGACGTCGTCGGCGAGCGCGCGGTTGAGGTTCTCGGTAATACCGCCGCCAGTGATGTGGGCGATAGCATGAACGTTGGCGCCACCGCGCAGCAGCTCCAGAATCGGCTTGACGTAGATGCGCGTGGGGGCCAGCAGGGCGTCGGCCAGCGAAGCGCCGCCGAGCTCCTCGAGCGGGCGGCTCAGTTCCTCGGCCTTAGCGGCGGCCTCGGGCGTGCCCGGCTTGATGCCGTCGACGCCAATGACCTTGCGCACGAGCGAGTAGCCGTTGGAGTGCACGCCGGTGGAAGGCAGGCCCAGGATCACGTCGCCGGGGCGAACGTTCGCGGGGTCGAGCATCTTGGGACGATCGACGACGCCCACGGTAAAGCCGGCGAGGTCGTAGTCGGCCGGATTCATAACGCCCGGGTGCTCGGCCATCTCGCCGCCCACGAGCGCGCAGCCCGCGAGCTTGCAGCCGTCGGCCACGCCCTTGATGATCTTTGCCATGTGCTCGGCCTCGATGTGGCCGATGGCAACGTAGTCCAGGAAGAACAGCGGCTCGGCGCCCGAAGCCAAAATGTCGTTGACGCACATGGCGACCAGGTCCTGGCCCACCGTCTCGTGACGGTCCATGATCTGGGCGAGCACGAGCTTGGTGCCCACGCCGTCGGTGCCGCTGATCAAGATCGGGTCTTCCATATCCTTAAGCGCGGCGGCCGAGAACAGGCCACCAAAGCCACCGATGCCGCCGATAACCTCGGGGCGGTTGGTGTCCTTGACCATCTGCTTGATAGCGTCGACGGCGCGGCCGCCCTCGGCGGTATCGACGCCGGCGTCCTCGTACGTCACATGCTTGCTGTCGCTCATCTGAGCCTTCCTCTCCCACTACCGTGGCGCCGCGCGGGCGCCAAACGGTACTCATAGTTGCGTTCATTTCGGCGCGTGCCATAACAGCACGCGCCGTCATATCAACAAAACAGCAGGTAAAACCTACCAAAATAAACCTGTCCCCACATGGCAGGTTTTAGGCCTCGCCGTGCTTCTCTTCCCAGCTGCGGTCGTCGTATTTCTCGACCACGGCGTCGTCGTCAAAGTGCAGCGGCTTATCCAGGTTGCGGGGCTTAAAGCCCTCCATAAACTTGTCGCGGCCAAAGCTCTCGGGAATCGCCACGGGGTAGCGTCCGGTAAAGCACGCATCGCAGTAGCCGCCCTTGGGCATGACCTTCAGCAGGCCCTCGACCGAAAGGAAGGCCAGCGAATCGGCGCCAATGTACTCGCAGATCTCGTCGACCGTCTTGTTGGCGCTGATAAGCTGCGACTGCACGTCGGTATCAATACCATAGAAGCACGGCCAGATGACCTCGGGCGAGTTGATGCGGATATGAATCTCCTTGGCGCCGGCGTTGCGCAGCATCTTGACGAGCTGCACCATGGTGGTACCGCGGACGATGGAGTCGTCGATGACGACTAGGCGCTTGCCTTCGATGTTGTCGCGCAGCGGGTTGAGCTTCATACGCACGCCCATGGCACGCAGCTCCTGCGTAGGCTCGATAAACGTACGGCCCACATAGCGATTCTTGATGAGGCCCTCGCCAAAGGGAATGCCGCTCTCGTGCGAATAGCCCTCCGCGGGCGGCAGGCCGGAGTCGGGCACGCCGATGACCAGGTCGGCCTCGACGGGCTCCTCATGTGCCAGCTGACGACCCATGTCATAGCGGCAGGCGTAGACGCTCTTGCCGTTCATGATGGAGTCGGGGCGAGCGAAGTAGACCTGCTCAAAGATGCAGTTAGCAGGCTCTTCGGCGGCAGGCACGCCTTGCTCGGACACAAGGCCCTCGGCGCTGATGCGCAAAATCTCACCGGGACGGACGTCGCGGACGTACTCGGCGCCCACAATGTCGAGCGCACAAGTTTCGGAGGCGACGACCCAGCCGCCGGCGCGGGTGACATGGGTGGTGGCGTCGACCGTCGCGGCGCCGTCCTGCGACGGCAGCTGCGAAACGGATGCGGCATCGGCCTGGTCCAGGCCCTCGTCCACCAGCTTGCCCAGCACGAGCGGGCGAATGCCGTGCGGATCGCGGAATGCGTAGAGCGCCTGCTCGTTGATGAGCGTCATGGCGTAGCCGCCGCGCACGAGCTCCATGGTCTTGCGAATGCCCTCGCGCAGATGGCCTGTACGCTGAGTAAAGTAGCCGATGAGTTTGGTCGCGACCTCGGAATCCGAGTTGGAGAGAAACGGCACGCCCAGCTCGATCAGCTGGCGGCGCAGCTCGTCGGTGTTGACGAGGGTGCCGTTGTGCGCGAGCGCGATAATGACGCTATTGATGGTAGAGAGGTGCGGCTGAGAGGCTTCCCAGCTCTTGGCGCCGGCGGTGCCGTAGCGCACATGACCCACGGCCAGCTGACCGGAGAGCGTCGACAAGTCGGCATTGGAGAACACACGGTCGAGCAGGCCCAGATCCTTGCGGACCATAACCGTACCGCCGTCACCAACGGCGATTCCCGCCGATTCTTGGCCGCGGTGCTGCAGTGAACGCAGGCCAAAGTACGTCAGTCGAGCCACGTCGCGATCGGGCGCCCAGACACCAAAAACGCCGCATTCCTCATGCAGCTGGTCGGAGTCCGGATCATACGTCGACATGGCGTTCACCTGTCCCGCGGCGCGCTCGGCCGCGCGGATGGTTTCTTGAGACATGGCATCCCCTCAGAGCCTCGTATTTTGGCGTTACCCGCCTTATTATACGCACGGCGCGACGCGCTCCCCAGCGCATGAGCAGCGCTTTTTAAAAGCCCACCGAGCTAATAATCCGTTTTGCGGCCAAACATTTTATCGGTCTGTCCAGTGCAAGCGCCCGCGCCCCCAGATGGCCGCCGCGTCCACCGTTGAGGGTTGCATTGTTGCAATTGGGACGTTCGTCCTGTCTTTTGGCAGGTCGACGGCGTATCCTTGTAATCTAGGACAAAGCGAGAAAGGTTCTGTATGGATCGAAACGGACTCGACCCCAGCGTCCCCAGCGCCACGGAGGTCAAGAAGATTCCCCTCATCATTAAGGTGTACGCCGTCCTGTGCATCCTGTCCGGTGTGGGCACACTCCCGTCGGTCGCCGCCTTTATGTGGCAGGTCATCACCGCGCTCATTAACGGCAACGCCGCTGCCAAGCTCGGCGACAACACGCTCGTCGCGGTTGGACTCATCGTCGCCGGCATCATGCTCTCTGCGGCAAGTGCCGTCATCCTGATCATCTTTGGCCTGGACCTTATCAAAAACCAGCGCCGCAACGCCGCCCGCCTGTCCTACATCCTTATTGCATTCACCGTCGTCGAGCTTTTGGTCGACGTGATGCTCCAAGGTATCGGGCTCTTCTTGCTTCGTCCCGCTATTCAGCTCGGTATCCTCATCGCGCTTTCAGCCACCGTCGATCCTACGCTTCGCCAGGAGCGCGAACTGCAGCGCCGCCTGCAGGAGATGCTCGACCGCGACGCCGCCGCCGAGGGCATGCTCGGCCGCGATGAAACCGGCGAGGGCTACATCAAGCTCAACTACTTCAACCTGTTCTGGGTGTTCCTCGTCTGCTGCGTGCTCGGCCTGATCGCCGAGGACATCTGGCACATGACGGTCGACGACCCAGGCGTCTACCAGGACCGCGCCGGCATGCTGTTTGGTCCCTTCAGCCCCATCTATGGCTTTGGTGCCGTACTCATGACCATGGTGCTCAACCGCTTCTATAAAAAGAACCCCATCATCATTTTCCTGGTAAGCGCTGTGCTCGGCGCGAGCTTTGAGGTGTTCGTGGGCTGGTTTATGCAGACCTCATTTGGCGTGGTCTCGTGGAGCTACTCGCACATGAAGCTGTTCGGCATGCCCGACCCACTCGCCGTCCTTACGGGCGGACGCACCTGCACGGGCTTTGCCTGCCTGTGGGGCCTGGGTGGCCTTATCTGGATCAAGCTGCTGCTGCCGAGGCTGCTCAAGCTCATCAACATGATTCCGTGGAAAAGCCGCTACTCGGCTACCGTCATCTTTACCGTCATTATGCTGGTCGACGGAGTCATGACGCTGCAGTCGCTCGACTACTGGTACCAGCGCGTCAACGGCACGGAGCCGGATATTCCCGTCGCGCAGTTCTACGGCAAATATTTTGATAACGACTACATGGAGAACCGTTTCCAGAGCATGACCATGAGCCCCAAGGATGCGACGCGCGTGTAGCGCCACGCAATGCCGAGATTTTCCAACGCACAGAAAAGCCCGCTGGCAGACTGATGAACTGCCAGCGGGCTTTTTGTTGGCGAGTGCCGCTGCCGGCCTTACGCCTCGCGCTCGACCTCGCTCACACACTCATTTTTGATGGTACCGACGAGCGCCTGCAGCGCATCGACCACATGCGGGCGAATGTCTCCGCCAATGAGCACGAGCATGATGTCGTCGCCCACGGTAAGCTCGCCACTCGCCAGCCACACGCGCACATAGCCGATACCCGGCATCGCGCGCGTTGCCTCGATAGCGGCCTGCACCTTTTCGGCATCGAAGCCAAACACCATGCCGCCCACCTTATGTCCAGGCGCCACACCATCCGTCTCGACCCCACGCACCTCGGACTTAGGCGTCGCGCGCACCACGCCGTTGTGTGTCAGGTACATCCCACAATCAGCCGCCGAAACATCGGCCTTGGCTTCGCGCAGCCAAGCATCAACCGAAGGCATCGATTTGCCGTTCTCAAGCATCATTTCTCCTTTTGATTTCCAAGGTAGTCTTTTTGGGACGGGGCCCGGATACTTTATTCCTCGACCGGCGTGAGCACCATGACGGCGCGCGTATTGCTAAATGACAGCGAACGGCAGGTCACAAGCGTTACGACCTTGGTTGCCGAAGCGACACGCTCGGTGGCGTCGCTCGCCACGGCCGAGGCACCGTTGAGCATCTCGGACAGGTAATTCTTCAGTCCGTCATCGCCCTCAAAGTTGGGCGTGCGCGCCTTGGCATACGTGTCCTCGACCACCTTGGTCGCCAGCGGGCGCAACTTATACGTCGCATCGCGCGTGATGTAGTACACGTATTCCATGCTGTCGAACGTCGCTTGATCGGTCGTATCCGAAATCACGTTGAACATCGAACCGTCGTTCATATGATGACCGTAAATCGTGGTCTGCTGATCCACCATGCCCGGCGCGGTGTCGTCGCTATCCAAGAAGATGGCTCCCGAGGCATTGGCGGTGCCGTCGAACAGCGTGTTGAGGTACTTGGAATTGTTGTTGGTCTGCACCACGGGGTAGTTGATGTTAGTGCCGGGCGCGTAAATCCAACCCACAACCTCGGGATTTGTCTGGGCAAGCGCGTTGAAGTCGATAATCGGCACGCCGCTGGCGTCCTTGTCACTCACATATTGCTTTTCGATCTTTTGATACGACTCGCTCGCCTGCTTGTAGCCAATCTGCGCGTTGATAAAGATGGCGGCAGCGGCAACGATCAGGCCGATGCCGATGATGATGAGCAGAATGGGAATGACGGAGCGGCGCTTTTTGCGCGGCGGCTCGGTATAGCTCGATGGCGCGGTATGCGCCGAAGAGCGAGGTGACTTCTTGGCCGTACTGTATGACGAAGGGCGATATGCAGCCGGCGTATCCTGACGGCGATGCTTCGCCGGCGTCACGGGACGCGGCGCGCGCGGCTGCTGAGGAGAGGATGTCCGACCCTGCTGCGGCGCGCGGGCTGCTCCCGACTTGGCTGGATCGGGAATCCGAGAAGCCGAAAAACGCTTTCCCTGATAGTCGGACATGGCTCTCCTTATGCTGCAAATGGACTGGCAGAGCGCTTAGGCGTCAGCCATCTCCTGTTTCATCTTCTCGATAACCTTGCGGTACTCGGGGTCGCAGGCGCCCAGGATCTGCGTGGCGTAAATGGCAGCGTTCTTGGCACCGTTGATGGCCACACAGGCAACGGGCACGCCCGAGGGCATCTGCACCATCGACAGCAGCGAGTCCATACCACCCAGATCGCTCGTCTTCATAGGCACGCCGATGACCGGCAGCGGCGTAAACGCAGCCACGACACCGCCCAGGTGAGCAGCCTTGCCGGCGGCAGCGATAATCACCTTGATGCCGCGGTCGGCAGCAGTCGAGGCCCACTCATGGACCTTCGCCGGCGTGCGGTGCGCGCTTGCAATCACGAGCTCATAGGGCACGCCCAGTGCCTCGAGCTCGGCCGTGCAACCTTCCATAACGCCCAGATCGGACTTGGAGCCCATGATGATCCCGACAACCGGCTTCTGATCTGCCATAAACAAAGACCTCCTGTTGAGAGCGGTGACGCGGCGAATCCGCGCCCCTTAACTACTGAGAGTAGTATAGCTGCTCCCGTCCCTGCGGTCTGTGGGTGCTCTGCGGCGGCCCGGTGTTTTCATCTTCACTCCGGTTGCTGCGCAAAGTCGTTCAGATGA
>CABURR010000052.1 GCA_902493985.1 uncultured Collinsella sp.
CGACCACTCGGCATGATTGCGAAGGAACGTCGCGCCCAGGTGCTCGATGGTGTGGCACTCGGCCGTGTTCATGACCGGCTCCTTGTTGGGCGTGGTCAGGCGCAGGTCAAACGTGGTGACGGCGGCACCGGTCGCCGGATCGCGGTCGATGCGGCTCACATACACGCCGGGCTCAAGCAGCAGATGATCAACGGAAAAGCTGGCGATGCGCTCCATGGCAGATCCTCTCGATAGTCAAATTGGGACGGGGCTCTTTTAGCTGGTTCGAATGGTCGCACCAATCATACCAGTCAAAAAAGCCCCGTCCCAAAAAGACAACTTAGCCAAGGACACGGGCCATACGCGTCTTGAACTCGGACAGGAAGCGCGGAGCATCCACGGTCAGTGCCACAAGCGCGCTCTTGTCCGGATCGGACAGGCGGCGCTCATCGCAGATGGTGCGACCGCGGTACTCGCCCAGCAGATCAACACGCAGGTTGCAGCCGAGCGCACCTACAAGCGTGGGGTCGATCGCCACGGCAACGGCCAGCGGATCGTGCAGCGCACAACCACCCAGGTAGGGTGCGTTCATCTCGTACGAGCCAATGTAGTGCTCGACCATGCTCGCAAATGCGCAGCCCGCCATGGTGCCCGAGCCCGTCCAACCGGCAATGTCGCGACGCGTGAGCACCACGCGATGCGTCACATCCAGACCCACCATAGTGAGCTTGCGGCCCGAGCGCAGCACCGCGTCGGCTGCCTCGGGGTCGCTCGCCATATTGGCCTCGGCGCCCGCGCTCACGTTGCCGGGCACGGTAAGGGCGCCGCCCATCACGACCACGCGGCCGATGGACATCATCGCCGCCGCATCACGCTCCAGGGCGAGCGCCAGGTTGGAGAGCGGGCCAGTCGCTACGTAGACCAGATCGGAACCATAGGTGCGCGCGGCATCGATCAGATAATCGACCGCAGCGTTGCCGTCAGCCGAGGTCGCCCCCACCGGCTCGTAGGGTGACGCGGGCACGCTCGCGCCGCCGATGCCGTTCTTGCCGTGAATGAGCGCGGTGGACGCCGGCGGCGTATAGGGCTCAGTCGCCTGCAGAGGACGGTCGGCACCCAGGTACACCGGAACCTCGGGGCGACCCAGCAGATCGAGCACCGCCAGGCAGTTGTGCGCCGATTGCTCGACGCGCACGTTGCCAAAGCACGTGGTGATGCCCACGAGCTCCACCTCGGGGCTCGCGATGGCATAGGCCAGCGCCATCGCATCGTCCACACCCATATCCAGATCAAGGATCAGCTTCTTGATTGCCATTGTTCTACTCCGCTTCTCCGTCTTTATCGTTTAACCAAACCAATGTTCAACTTCGGCGCGCGTGGGAATCGATTGCTGAGCGCCCAGGCGCGACACCGTCACTGCCGAGGCGCGAGCACCCGCGGCCATGCACTCAAAGAGCGGCAGGCCCTCTAGGCGAGCCGCCGCCAACGCGCCGATAAACGTATCGCCGGCGGCCGTGGTATCGACTACCGTGCTCGAAAGCGCCGGCATGCGCAGCAGCTCGCCGTCATCGCCGAGCATAACCGAGCCGGCGCCGCCCAGCGTGATGACCGCAGTCCCGGCGCCCTTAGCAAGCAGGGCGTTGAGTGCAGCGGCGCAGCTCTCATCGTCCTTGGGCAGGATACCCGTCAGAACCTGGCACTCGGTCTCGTTGGGGCAGACCAAGTCGACCGCAGGCCACGCTCCTGCCGGCAAGTCGCAGGCGGGCGCCGGGTTAAAGATCGTATAGAACCCCAGCTCGTGAGCGCAAGAGAGCGCCGCGGCCGTTGCCATCAGATCACATTCGCCCTGGGCGATAAAGACGCCGCCAGCAGCCGGGGCAAACTCACAAACATCGCCATCGAGCCCATCGGCTACCAGGCCTCGCAGCGCGTGGGCAACGTCCTCGCCCGTAAGCGCATGGTTGGCGCCCGGTGACAGTATGATGCGGTTGTCGCCCTCGCAGCGAATGATGGTCGCCGTTCCCGTCTCCACGTCATCGCGACGCGCCACAAACTCAACGCCCACGCCGGCATCCTGAAGTCCCGCCACCAGCGCATCGCCAAACGTATCGCGCCCAACCGCGCCGATCATGCACGTGCGCGCACCCATGCGCGCGGCGGCGACGGCCTGGTTAGCGCCCTTGCCACCGGCGTTGGTGATAAAACCGCTGCCACCGACGGTCTCGCCCGCGCGCGGCATGCGCTCGCACGCCACCGAAAGGTCCATGTTCATGCTGCCGAACACCGCAACGATGCTGTGATCCGCCATGGAAACCTCCTCGTCTTTAGGCTTTGTGCCCACCGCCGGCCGTCGATCGTGCGCTCTCGCACCCCCTATAACTTTAGTTCACTTTGATGTGGACGCGTGCTTGAGCTTGCGCCAGCAGCAAGCATTCACAGGAGCAGGCAGCTACAATGAAGGCGTGCTGATTATTCTCGTCATTGGATGATGTTTTATGGAACAACTCTCGCAATCGGGCTCGCGCGGTCGACGCCGCACGCCCGATAACCAAGCGCCGCACGAACGCCCGCGCGCCGACCGCCGCACCGGCGAGTCACGACGCGGCCCAAGCCCGCATCGAACGCCCACCAACAAGGGCGCCCACACCAACAGCGCCGCAAAAGAACAGGCGCCCGCTCGTCCCAAGTCCCGCTACATTCCTGCGCTCGACGGCCTGCGCACGCTTGCCGTCGTCGCGGTGGTGCTCTATCACCTCAACCTCACGTGGGCTCAGGGCGGCCTGCTCGGCGTCACGATCTTCTTTGTGCTTTCGGGCTATCTGATCACGCGCTTGCTGCTCAACGAAGTCGCTAAGACCGGCCGCATCGACCTTAAGAGCTTCTGGATTCGCCGCATCCGTCGCCTAGTCCCCGCCGTGGTAACGGTAGTGTTCGTGACCTGCGCGCTGTGCACCATCTTTAACCACGTGATGCTCACCAAGATGCGCCCCGACATCCTGCCGTCGCTGCTGTTCTTCAACAACTGGTGGCAGATTGCCCAAAACGTCTCGTACTTCAATGCCCTGGGCGACCCCTCGCCGCTCACGCACTTTTGGTCGCTTGCCATCGAGGAACAGTTCTACCTAATTTGGCCGCCACTGCTGTTTGCCATGGTATCCATGCATGTGAGCAAGCCCAACACGCGCCGCGTGGTTCTGGGCCTTGCTGCGGTTTCCGCCCTCGCCATGATGGTGCTTTACAACCCTGCCGCCGACCCCAGCCGCGTGTACTACGGCACCGACACCCGCGTGTTCTCGCTGCTGCTGGGTGCCTGGATGGCCTTTATCCCCGATCGCGACCTGGCGCCGGTGCGTCTCGCTCATCGTTTGGGGCTCAATCGCCTGGCTGGCGCCGCCAAGCACGGCAAGAACGCCGAGGACAAGCCTGGCGAGAAGACCGACGAATCAGCCGAGACCACCCCGGCACAGCCGAGCGCCCTCGTACGCTTTTGGTCCTCGCCCGCATCCATCGATGTGTTGGGTGTCGTGGGCCTGGCTGGCCTTGCCGCCATGGTCGCGCTCACCAACGGCTACACCGCGTTCCAGTATCGCGGAGGCACACTGCTATGCTCCATCCTCACGCTCATGGTCATCGCGGCCTGTGTGCAGCCCCAGGGAATGGTTGCCCGCGCGCTGTCCGCCGAGCCGCTCGTGTGGGTTGGCAAGCGCTCGTACAGTATCTACCTGTGGCACTATCCGCTGCTGTTGCTCATGAACCCGGTCGCCAACATCAACGATACGCCCTGGTGGCAATACATTTTGCAGGTGCTGCTGGTGGTCGCCGTAGCCGAGTGCTCCTATCGCTTTATCGAGACTCCGTTTAGAAAGGGCGCCTTCGGCCGCACCGTCGCCGAATTCCGCGATGGCACCACCACGCCCGCCAACTGGGCACGCGCGCACGTCCCCGTCTGCGCAGCCTGCGCTGTCGTGTTGGTCGTTGCACTGGGCGGTCTGATCTTTGTGCCCGAGACGTCTGCGCTGAGCGGCGAGGGCGCCGAAGTTCTGAACAAGGAAGCCAAAAACACCGCGCCCACCGACCAGCAGGCGGCCGACGACACCGACAAGGACAACGACGGCTTCCCCGATGGCTCCTACGACCTGTTGATGATCGGTGACTCCGTGTCGCTGCGCGCCGTTGATTCCTTTGACGGCGTGTTCCCACACAGCCATATCGATGCCGAAAAGGGCCGCCAGTTTGATGCGGGCCGCGCGACATTTGAGGGCTATATCCAGCAGAACCTTGCCGGCAAGATCGTGGTCTTTGCCCTGGGCACCAACGGTTTGGTAACGGACGCCCAGGTCGACGCGATTATGGCCGACGCCGGCGAGCAGCGTATCGTCGTGTTTGTAAACACGCGTAGCCCGCAGCCGTGGGTCGAGTCCACGAACCAAGCCATCGCCAACGCCGCCACGCGCTACAAGAATGTACGCGTTATCGACTGGTACGGGCACAGCGCCAACCGCAACGACCTGTTCGATGGCGACGGCACGCATCTGTCGACTACCGGCGTGACCGAGTACCTCAACCTGATCCACGATGCAGTCAAGAAGGACCTGCCCGTACACCCCGAGGATCACGTCAACGATCCGCAGCCGGCAGCCGTCAAGTCTGCCACCGACGCGCTCGTCAATGCGCTCGCTCTCAAGCCGCACAAGTTGGGCACCGACAAGTAACCTGCAGCGCAAACTTCCCACATCCGGAGGGGGCGTCTGCCGTGGCAGACGCCCCCTCCGGCAGTTAGGGACGTTCCTTATGTGCCGGTACCTAGGGACACTCCTGGCGCAGCCAATGAAGACCTCTACGGATGAATTCCAGGCCGCTCCGTCGCTCCAGACATCGTTTCCGCGCCTCGTGCCTGCCCCCTACAACCCCCTAAAGCAGCCAACCTGACTGGTTTAAGGCGTATTGGAGCCAATTTTAATGAACATACTAAAGGCTATGTTCATTATCTTTTAGGATGTAAATGCTATTCACTTAGCAACAGTACTCATATTTGGCATTTTTTGTCCATTGCTATATAACTAACACCCTATAGCAGACAAAAAACAGGCCGCGGCCCATCGCTGCGGCCTGTTCGGAAGCAAAAGTGGGCGTTAAGCGCTGTAGCCCATCGCCTGCAGAACAAACATGACGACCGTGAGCACCGTAATCACACCGATAGTCGCCCAAGTGAGCACATTCCACACGCGGCCGTTGCGGTTGGCACCCATAATGTGACGGTCGGCTGCGATAACCACCTGGAACACCAGAACCACGGGCAACAGCACACCATTGATGACCTGTGAGGCCATCATAATCTGGAACAGATCGACGCCGGGCATAAGCACCAGCACGGCAGAGATACCGATGATGGCCGTAATGATGCCGCGATAGACCGGGGCCTCGTCCCAGCTGCGGTCGGCACCGCGCTCCCAGCCAAATGCCTCGCAGATAGCGCTCGACGTAACGCCCGGCAGCACGCAGGCAGCCAAGAAGCTCGCCGCGACCAGGCCCGAGGCAAACAGTACCGTGGACCACTGACCCGCAATAGGCTCCAACGCGCGGGCGGCATCGGCAGCATCGCTAATCTGAATACCCGCCGGGAACAACACCGTACCGGTCGTGATGATAATAAAGCCGGCAATGACATCGGCGGCAAGCGAGCCGCTCACGGTATCGATGCGCTGCAGCACGATATCGTCCTCGCCCGCGTTCTTATCGACCACGTTGTTCTGCGCCAAGAAAATCATCCACGGCGCGATGGTGGTACCGATCGTTGCGACCACGAGCGACACGTAGCTGGGGTCATTTTGAATGTTAGGCACGACCAGGTCGACCGCGACCTCACCCCAGTTGGGGCCAGCCATAAACGCGGCGACAATATAGGTCACGAACACGCAGCTCACCAGCAGCAGAATCTTCTCGATGCGCTGGAAGCTGCCCGACATGGTAAGCATCCACACCAGCAGCGCCACCAGCGGCACCGAAATGCTCGCCGGCACGCCAAAGAGGGCAAGGCCGCTGGCGATGCCCGCAAACTCCGAAATGGTCACAGCCGTGTTGGCGATCAACAGCGCCGCCATAGCAAGTACACTCTTGCGCACGCCAAAGCGCTCGCGAATGAGCGATGCCAGGCCCTTGCCCGTGACGCAGCCGCAGCGCGCCGCGGTCTCCTGCGTCACGATGAGCAGCACAGTCATGACGGGAAGCATCCAGAGCATCTTGTAGCCATAGCTGGCACCCGCGCTGGAATACGTTGCAATGCCGCCGGCGTCATTGCCCGAAAGCGCCGCCAGCAGACCGGGACCCATAGCGCCAAAGATGGCCGCGATGGTCAACTTTTGCTTGGTGCCCGACTTTTGCTTGGTATTTTGCACGCGACCACCTAACCCATGACCGACATGGTGAGCAGCACCGCAGCGGCGCAGTACGCTACGCACGAGATCATGACGGCAATAACGTTCATGGCGGTGCCCGACGTGTTGAGGTCATGCTCGTCACGCCAGAACAGCACCATCAGGTAAATCACGGCGCTCATGTTGCCAACTAGGCAAATGATGGCAGCGATATTAAAGCACCCGGTAAAGAGTTGCTCCTCAAACATGGGCGCATCGGGGAACGCAGCGGTGCGCACCAGCTGGGCGCACAGATAGGTCACGAGTGACAGAATCAGGCCCATGCCCGTGCTCTGGAAGAAGAACCCCAGATACGGCTTGGGCTCGTCGTCGTGACCGTCATACTCCAAGAAGTAGTTCTTGACGAACGACACCATGCGCGAGGCCGCCAGCAGTACGAGCGGCATGGCGCACATGGGGAACACCACCAGATGCGCGGAGCCGAGCGCCGTTCCCAGCACGGTCGCCATGATGCACGACGCGATGCCCCATACAACAACCCAGTACTGGCGATGCACGAACCAGCTGAGCACGTTCGTCGAGTCGTCCGACGCGCTATCGCCCGAGCCGACACCGGCGATCTGCAGGTCCTCCTGATGCTCTTCGGCAATAACGTCCATGGCGTCGTCGAAGGTCACGATGCCCAGGATGTGACGGTTCTCGTCGCAGACGGGAATGGCAACCAGGTCGTACTTGGTCATCTCGTCCGTCACGTCTTCCTGGTCCTCGTCGGGCGACACATAGACCAGGTCGCGATAGGCCAGCTGACCCAGCGTGGCGTCGCGGTCGGCTACGATCAGCGTGCGCAGCGAAAGCACGCCGGTCAGCATGCCGCTCGGATCCTCGGTATAGACGTAGTAGACGCTCTCGAAGTCCTCGTCGAGCTCGCGAATCGCCTCGATGGCGTCACCGACCGTTGCCGTGGCGGGCAGGGAGACAAACTCCGAGGTCATGATGCGGCCGGCGGTGTTGTCCTCATACCCCAGCAGGTTACGAATCGCCTTCTCCTCCTTGACGCCCATCAGGCGCAGGAGCTTCTCGGCCTTCTCGTAATCGAGCTCGTCGATCAGGTCGGCGGCGTCGTCCGGATCCATCATGGCCAGCATCGACGACGCGTCCGTGTCGGACAGGCCCTCGAGCATCTCGGTCATAAGCTCGTCGTCATCGAACTCCGAGATGGCCTCGGCGGCCTGGGCAGTATCGAGCTGCGCAAACACCTGCGCACGTAGGCGCGGGTCGAGCTGCTCGATAATGTCGGCGATGTCGGCAGGGTGCAGCTCGCCGAGCGTCTTGTGCGACACCGAAAGCTGAATGTTCTTGGTCGAGCGGTCGAGCAGGTCCATGTAGGACCAAGCGATGATGTCTTCACTGAGCGGTTTGCCCAGGTGCTTCATAAAGCCCTCGACGATATGCTCGAGCGCGGGGCTGATGGCGCGTAGCAGACCGCGGGCACCGACCTCGGCGCCCAGCAGACGCAGCTGGTTTTCGCCCGACATGGAAAACTTGATGTCGTTTACGCGCACGACCTTCATGCCCTGCGTGTCGACGATCTGCTTGTTCAGCACGTCGCGGGCGAGCAGGAGTTCGGTCGGTTGCAGGTACGAAAAACGGATTTCGGTGGCCGACGTCTTAAGGTGTACACCCGTCTCGTCGATACGGTCGACCCATTTGCGCCAGCTGATCATAAACGGCGTCTTGCCGGGCCCGCGGAACGCGAGCGACGTCACGTGTGGAAAAACTTCGCCGGTAGCAATACCAAAATCGTTGACCACGCCGAGCTTTTCGCCGTCGACGTCCAAGACCGGCAATTTGAGCATCTCACTCAGATAATTCAATGGTGCTCCCCATCATTATTCCTCCGGACGCGACCGCGCGTGCGGCGTCCGGGGGCTTCTGGATATGTATACGCATGCGCGGGCGGCACGCCGCTCGACGCTTACACCCCGTGCATGCGCAAAAAGCACCTGCATGGGGTCATCGACTGTATGGTCGAGGTTTGGATTTCACCTGTAACCTTTCTCTTGACCCTCATTAACCGCAGTAACTATAGCATCAGCATCGCCCTGCGGCATCGAATTTATGCGCTGCACATTGCGGGCATACCAAACGCTGACGCATCCGTGACATAGTCATTGGGGACGTTCTTAAATGACTACCCAATAACTACTCTGTGGTGTCGTTGTCCTCGGCAAGTTGGGGGAACACGGCGTCCTTGGGCATGGTGGCCTTCGTCAGCGAGGTGAGCTTTTTGCTCAGCGACGTGTCCGTCTTGACCAGGTCGCTGAGCGTCACGATCTTGTAGCCGTCAGCAATGAGGCCGTCGATAATCTGCGGCAGCGCCTCGAGCGTCTGCTCGGCGCATTCGTCTCTATCAGTGAGCAGCACGATATTGCCCGGCGTCACCGAATCGAGCACCGTCGAGACCTGCTCGTCGGCACCGTTGAGTAGCCAGTCGCCCGAGTCAATATTCCACGAGACCACGGCGGAGACCAGGTCCATCGCATCAATCCAGTTTTGCTCGTCAAAGGCAGCGTAGGGAGCACGCAGCAGCATCGTCTTCACGCCGGTCGCCGACTTAATCGCATCGGTACCTTTCGTGATCTGTTCGCGTACCGCCTCACGGTCCTGACCCTTGAGCGAATCGTCGCTGTAGCTGTTGGATCCGATCTCGCACCCGGCATCGACAATCGCCTTGGCCGTGGCAGGCGAGGCCTCGGCCGCATCGCCCGAAAGGAAGAACGTCGCGGTGACGCCCTTTTCCTTGAGCACCTGCAAGATCTGCTTGGTAGCGCCGCTCGGACCCTCGTCAAACGTCAGCGCCACGTACTTTTTGTTGCCCTTGGGTGCCACGCTGGCGCACGCAACGACGCAATCGGTGGCGGGCACAACCTCGCCGCGGTCTTGCGTCTTGCCCGACTGCTCACCAACCCACACCTCGGAGCGGCCCTGGACACCCCACGTCTGCACATACTCGATAGCGCCCGTACCCTCGACCTTGAGCTTGGGCTCGATAACCGTAGCCTGAACCTCGTGCTTCTCGTAGGTGTTACGGCCATCCTTGACCGTCACCTTCTCGCCGCCCTCAAGTTCGCGGCTATCCCATTTGCCCTGCTTCACGCGCTTGCCGTCGACCTTAACCGACAGCTTTTCGCCCCCATGGCGCTTGAGCACGCTGTCATCGACGGCCAGCAGGTCGCCTGCGTCGTAGGTGTCAGTCAACTCCTGGTCGTCGATGAGATTCTGCAGCGTAGAGCCCACACGCACCGCGGTCTTCTGGCCGTTGAGCTCCACGTCCACACTGCGGTTGACGTAGCCCACGACGGCAGCGATAAACAGCACGAGCGCGCAACCCACGGCGATGAGCGCGTAGGGCAGGCGAGACGAACGACGGGGCGTACGGCTGTTGCCGATGCGCGCACTGCGGTCGCTAAAGCCGCGGCTATGGTTGAGATACATCGCGCCGGGCTTACGGTGACGGCGGCGCTGACCGCTGGGCAGCTGCCCCAAATCGCGGCGCGCCGTCGGACGCGCACCCGAACGCTCGTTTAAGTTGGATCCGTTTTGGCGCATGTGCCCTCCCCCATAAACACAGCAAGCCGGAGCAACAGGTCTCCGG
The DNA here is from genome assembly GCA_902493985.1 of uncultured Collinsella sp. Classification (GTDB taxonomy): domain Bacteria; phylum Actinomycetota; class Coriobacteriia; order Coriobacteriales; family Coriobacteriaceae; genus Collinsella. The sequence goes on from CABURR010000052.1 coordinate 10,009, forward strand.
CTTGCCTCCCATCATTTGGTACGTCGCTATTTTGTAGCTTTTGACGAGCCTCCGCTCGCCTTTTGGTATTCGTCCTTAAAGGCCTTGAACATGCCGCGCGTCTTGCCGAGCTGCTTGCCCAGTGCGCGACTGCCCTTGTCCACGGCAACCGATCCCTTGTCGTCGAGCACCTTGGCGCCCTTTTTGACCTTGTCGCCCACCACGACGCTGGCCTCGGCGGCCTTGGCAGCCGCGCCGCCCGAATACCCGAGCGACTTGACCTCGTCCGAAACAATCATCGCGCCGTCCGCATAGCCGCGCAGCATCGTCGGCGGCACCTGCGTGTCACCAACCAAAACACTCGAAGCAGCACCGGCGGTCACATAGAATGCCTGCACGATGCCCGAGCGTGGCTTGAACTCAACGTCCGAGCAATAGCCCACGACGTCGCCTGATTCCGTGCGCACGTCCATACCGACCCAGATGATGCAATCGTCCAGGTTGATGTCGAGGCGCTTGGCAGCGGCGGCATCGTACGTGTCCTTGACGTCATCGACCGCAATGGCGCCCTCGTAGACACCAATGGCGTCGAGCGCTACGAATCGATCGGGGCGCTCGATCATGCCCGCGATATCGGACTGACGGACCATAAAGCCGACCACGCGCGTACCGCCCGGGGTAAAGACCGGAAAGTGAATCTTTCCGAGCTTTTTAGGGCTGCGCGGCGTGCCGTCCTTTTTGGTGCGCTTGTCCTCGGTAGGCTTGCGATAAATCTTGGCGCCGACAAAATCCCCGGCGCGCATTATGCCTCGGTCGAGGGCTCCGCAGCCTCGGTATCAGCCTCGACGGCGTTCTCGACCACGACGTCGGCGGCAGGCGTCACGTTGCCGCCCGAAATGGCGTCGTTGAGCTGCTCGCGCAGCTGGTCCATGCGCTCGCGGGCCAGGTCAACCTTAGCGCGCAGGTCGTCGGTCTTGGCATCGACCATCGGGCCAAAGTCATTCACCGCAGCACGGGCCTCCTCGGCGCTGTGCTCGTAGGTGTCGCGCATATTGTCCCAGGCGTCGTTGGCGATATCGGCAGCCATGGCGCGGGTCTCGGCGCCCGAGCGCGGGGCCAGAGCAACGCCGACAATAGCGCCGGCAGCGGCACCAAAAAGTGCGCCGGAGACAAAGCTGAAAGTCTTACCCATGATCATTCCTCTCCTGCGGGCACGTCGGTGCCCACCGTTTGAATGCTGTCCATTATACCCGCAGCGCATCACTTGCCGCTCCGCTCATCTGCGTACGGCAAAGGCGCAGGTACGTGATGGTGATAAACGCGTAGGCCTACTCCTGAGGCATAGCCGGCATGGCCACCGTGGCACCCGGGTCCTCGCCGGCGCCGTCCACGAGCGGCAGGCCGCCCTCATGCGCAGGCCCTGCCGGAACCGTCGCCGCACCGCCAAAGACGGCAGCGGAAGCCTCGTGGTTCTCGGCAACCGCGCCCTCGGTATCAATCGCCACCTGGGGCTCGTCGTCAAAGTTGGGGACGCCCTGGGGCTCGGTGGGAACGGGCCCGGCGGTCGCATCGGCAACGGGCTCGGCGTCAACCGGCACATCGCCCTCGTCAGAGCCCTCGTCCTCGGCAGCATCTTCGCCGTTCGCAGCGGCGACGGCCTCGTGAGGATCCTTGCCCTCGGCCTCGGCGCGCATGCCCAGCACCAGGTTGCGCAGGCCCGCGACCGTGCCTTCCACGTCGGGGGCAGGCTGGTCGGCGTGCAGGTACGCCCAGTCCATCATAAAGGTGGCCGAAGACAGCGCACCGATGGCCAGCGCGTCGTCGGGGCACGAAAGCTCAACCTCAAAGACGCGCTCGTCGTGCTCGCTTACGCGCGTGCGGCCGCACGAGATGCTACCGGCAAGACCGGTCTCGTTCATGAGCTCGACCGTCACATGCTCAAGCAGATGGCAAAGCTCGGTCTGGCCCATGCAGTCCTGGAACTCGCGGCCGGAATCACCCAGGCACAGGTGCTTGGCAATCGCCGGCACCAGGTAATACACGCGCGCCGTGGCCTCGATATCCTCCGAGGTCATGAGCGGCATGCCGGGGTTCACCAGCACATGCGCGCAGATCTTGTCCTCGCTGACGGTGACCTTAAGGATGTTGAACAGGCCTGCCATAACTCTCCCCTACTCTTCCTTGTCCTACTCGTCGCCGTCGTGCGGATTCGCAGAACCCGCACCCGACGTCGTCGGCTCGTCTACCGAAGACTCGGAATCCTTCTTATCGGTTTCGGCCGGAGCGATCACGCGAATGAGCGAGATGCGCTGGCCACGCATCGACTGCACCTTGAACTTGTACCCTGCAACCTCAAACACCTCTCCGATGTCGGGCACCGAGTCGCAAAGCTCCAAAATCCAGCCAGCGATGGTCTCATAATCATCGCTTTCCTCGAGCGGCCAACCAAGCTCAATCGCGTCATCGCACGAAAAACGCCCATCAACGAGCCACTCGCGGCGCGAAAGGCGCGTGAGATACTTGTTGTCGGGGTCGAACTCGTCCTCGATCTCGCCGACGATCTCCTCGACGATGTCCTCGATGGTGATGATGCCGGCCGTGCCGCCGTACTCGTCCACGACCACCACGATCTGGTCGTGCGAGGTCTGCATCTCGGACAGCAGCGGCAGGATGTCCTTGGTGTCGGGCACAAAGGTGGCGTCACGCAGGTAATCGGCGATGGGCTGGTCGCCCTTGCCGTCGAGCGCGGGCTGGATCAGGTCCTTGATGTGCGCGATGCCGGCGACGTTATCGGGGTCCTCGTGATAGACGGGGATGCGGCTGAAGCCGGTCTGGCGCATGGTGGACAACACGTCGGCGACCGTCTCGTCGTCCTCGCACATGGTGGTGTCCACACGCGGCACCATGACCTCACGGGCAACGGTGTCGCCCAGGTCGAAGATCTCGTGGATCATGCGCTTTTCCTCGTCGAGCAGGTCGTCCTGCTCCGAGACCATGTACTTGATCTCTTCCTCCGAGACGTTCTGGCGGTCGTCGGCGCTCTTGATGCGCAGGATGCGGGCCAGGCCATCGGAGCAGGCGCCGGTCAGCCACACGAGCGGACGGGCGATCTTTTGGAAAAACGACAACGGTCCCACGACCTGCTTGGACACGCCCTCGGCATTGGCCAGGCCGATGCGCTTGGGGACGAGCTCGCCGATCACGATGGACACGAAGGCGACCGCGACGGTGATGATGACCGGCGCCAGGCCGCGCGCGATGGCGGAGAGCGGCGCGATGCCAAAGCTCATGAGCCACGTGGCGAGCGGGTCGGACAGACTCGTCGAGGCGACGGCGGACGAGGCGAAGCCCACGAGCGTAATGGCAACCTGGATGGTGGCGAGCAGCTGGTCGGAGTCGGCAGCCAGCTTAATGGCACGCTCGGCGCGCTTGTCGCCTTCCTCGGCCTCGTGCTCCAACACGGCGCGCTTGGCCGTGGTGAGCGCCATCTCGGACATAGAGAAGTAGCCGTTGATGAGGGTCAAAACGAGGGTGGTGATAAGGGAGATGGTTATGTCCATCGGGAGTTTCTCGAACCTCCAAGATTCGGGACGTCGGATTAAAACGTTGACGGCGGATACGGCAATTGCACCGGCGCCCAAACAAGGACGCGGGCGCGCAGGCGTGGTCGCTAGATTACGAAGAGGATCACCGCCATGAACTGGAAGATACTGCCGGCGAGCACCCACAGGTGAAACACACTGTGCAGGTAGCGCACGTTTTTGGCGATGTAGAACGGCACGCCCACGGTGTAGCACACGCCGCCGACAGCGAGCAGGGCAAGTGCCACGGGGTTGAGCAGCGACACGAGCTCGGGCAGCTTAAAGACGACGAGCCAGCCCATCAGCAGATAGACCACGCCGCTTACCCAATGCGGCTGGCGCTCGCGCAGGAAGCACTCGAGGGCAATGCCGATAATGGCGATGGCCCATACGGCAAAGAACAGAACAGCGCCGCCGTCGTTTGCGAGCGTGATGAGGCAAAACGGCGTATAGCTGCCGGCTATGAGCAGGTAGATGCAGCTGTGGTCGATGATGCGAAACACGCGCTTGGCGCGCGCGGGCTGAATCGCGTGGTAGAGCGTGGAGGCTAGGTATTCGAGGATAATGCTGACGCCATAGACAATCGCCGCGGCCATGTGGGCCGGGCCTCCGCCGCGCAGGGCGGCGAATACGATCAGGAGCACCAGGCCCGCGATACCCAGCAGGCAGCCGACACCATGGGTGACGGAGTTCATGATCTCCTCACCCACCGTGTAGCGTGGAACGGCCGCGGTCTTGGGTCGCGGCTTAGAACTGTCGCTCGAATCGGACATGCCGGTTACATCCTCCAACGTAAAGAGTTCTCAACACTATATCAAAGCGTCTAGGTACGTGCGAAATTTGCACCATACGTGACCCTTTGTTTACCCATTCTTTGCCTGTTGACGCATCAACGGCGAACGTCCATAATGCGCTTGCATTAAATGTTGATGTATTAACATCTTATAGGAAAGCTTCTTATGTCTCAAAACGCACGTTCCCATCGAAAGCTCAAGATAGCCGGC
>CABURR010000053.1 GCA_902493985.1 uncultured Collinsella sp.
ACCAGGTTAAAGCTGCGCTCCGAGTCGAAGAAGTCGCCGATGAGCTCGGCCCAGCGGTCACGCTCGGCCTTGGAACGACGGGCGAAACCATAACCCGGCAGGTCGACGAAGTGCACGTCGTCAGCCTCAAAGAAGTTGATGTTGCTCGTCTTGCCCGGTGTGCTCGAGACCTTGACGAGGTTCTTGCGGCCAAAAAGCTTGTTCATGATCGACGACTTGCCCACGTTGGAGCGGCCGACGAAGCTCACCTCGGGGCAGGTGGACTCGGGAATCTGCGAAACCTTGCCATAGCTGGCAACGAACTTGGCAAGCTGGTAGTTAATGGAATCGGCCATGGACACTCCTTGGTCGTAGGTTCTTACAAAAAACGCGCTAATAGATAGCAGCGATACGGCGAACGATATCGAGCGTAATGCCACTCGCGGTACGGGCATACTCGATCAGGTCGAACTCGCGGTCGCAAATCGCATCGTACGCCTCGTCACAATTATCGCTGATAGCGCGCAACACCAGGCAATCGACACCATTTTTAGTTGCGACATGGGCAATCGCCGCGCCCTCCATGCCGACACAATCGGCATGCGTCGCCTCGATAGCGTCGTTGCGCATGGCGGCGCCCGTCACAAAACGGTTGCCCGTGGCAATCGTGCCGACCAGGAACTGCTTTGCGCCCTCGTTCGAGGCGGCTGCATTTATCGAAGCGTTAACAAAGCCACGCTCAGAAAGCACATCGGCAGCAATATCGACCAGCGCAGGCGTCGAGCCAAACTCCTCGAGCCCCGGTGCAGACTCGGCGATAAGCGCGGTATCGGTATCCAGATAGCGTAGGCATTTGCCGATAACCACGTCGTCGATATGGAGCTTGGGGTTCAAACCGCCCGCGATACCCGAGAGCACAACGGCCTGCGGGGCATATTTACTAATGAGATGCTGTGTTGCGGCGGCGGCATTCACCGTGCCCATACCCGCCGTTGTGGCGACAATCGACAGACCGTCGAGCCCGCCGGTCACAACGTTCAAGCCCGCCTCCTGTACCATGTAAACGTTACTCAACTCTTCCTTAATCTGCATGATCTCTTTTTCGAGTGCGCCGATAATCGCGATGGTAGCCATGCCATTCCCCAAACCTATACGAAATTCTCAACCACGGTATGGTACCAGCATTTTGTTTGACCTCGTCAAACGAACACGCTAGGCCAGTGCAGCTCGTGTATCAAACAGAGCCTTTGCAATCGCAGCCGTAACCTCGCTCGAGCGGTCGCTCCACGGCATCGATGTCATGACGCTCATGACATAGGTACGGCCATTGATGTCGATAAGGCCCGCATCGCATGTCGAATAGCAACCATCCTCGCTAATCCAGCCTGCCTTGTTGCGCACCAAGGCTTGGTCGTCCGCAATGCCATCACGGATAAATGAGCGCGATGTTGATGACAGCAGTTCAGATAACCACTGGGAGGTCTCACTGCCCCTGCTCAAATACTCACTCATCTCGCGCCACAACTTGGCCGAGGTGCGCGGGCAGTAGGTTGGGAAATCGCTCATTGGATCGAGCGCGACCTCGTCTTCGACGCCGAGTGCGACAATCCAATCCTCGTAACCGACACGGTCAAACGCCGCGCGTAACGCAATAAACGAGTCGTTATCCGAATTAACGACCGCGGCCTCGATTAGGTCGCGCACCGTCTGCCAGCCCATGTTATAGCCACCATAGGTGCCAAGGAAATCATCGAGTGAGACCTGGCCCGTCTCGACCAGAGATTCGCAGATGTACAACGTATAGAGCGCCTTATAACTACTCGCACCGTAAACCTCGACATCGGCGTTATACGTCACGCCCTTGCCGCTCGACAAATCGTAAAACACCACGCCCACATCGCCCAATTCCTGGGCCTGATCAAGGGCATCTTGGAGCGCGGCGAGGCCCTCATCCTCCAGGGCGGGGATCTGGTCATCAACCAATGAGAAGGTCTGCACGGTATCGCCTGAGGGAATATCGTTAAAGTCCGCCTTCGAAAGCCTCGTCTTAAGGCTCGCTGTCGACAGGGTTTGACTTGCGGTGGCTTTAGATTCAGAGACCTTTTTGTTTTGCGTCTGTACCGTTGACGCATCTGAGTGTGCCATTCGCTCCGACGCGTAGGTTTTGGCGGTAATTCCGAGGATAATAACCGCCAACGTTAGCATCCCAACGGCGGCAATCTTCGTAACGCGGATGCGAGCGTCAGCAAGGCCACGCGAAGACGTGCCCTTCGTCTCATATCTGCTGCCATGCTGCGGCACATACTCGTCCCGCGATGCGTTGTTTCGCACGTGGTCTCCTGATTGCTACCGTTTTATATACGAGCAGCATAATACCGAGCAGGCATTTCTTTCCAAAGATATTCAGCGGCGTTTAAGGCGTCTTTAAAGAAACCACAAGCGTTTCTATGCAAATACACCGATTCTGTTGCGCATCTCAGCCCAAAACGCAGTTGCGGTGGAATAGTTCCTATTTGGGCGTCATAAGCCGAAAAACAAGAACTATTCCACCGCAACTTGACGGGACTCTTTGGCAATCAACTTGGTGCCCAGGGGCACTCATTTAAGTCTGTCCCCAATGAGTGCCTTTGGGGAGCGAAAATGGCTCGCTAGCCGATAGCGTTTTTGAGTTCCGCGCGGCGCTTTTTCATGCCCGTCATGACGGCGTTGCGCAGCTCGGGCATGCGCGCGGTATCCATCTGTGGAACGCCCTCGAGCTTATAGGGAATCCCCAGCTGCTCATACTTGACGACGCCCATCGTGTGATACGGCAGCATTTCCAGGCCCACCACGTTATGCCACGGGGCAATCAGACGACCGAGTGCCTCGCATTCCTCAACCGTATCGGTAATGCCGGGCACCACCACGTGGCGGATAACGACCTTAATCTTGCGACGGGCAAGCTCATCACCAAACGCCAGAATGCGTGCGGGATCGCAACCGGTCAGCTTTTTATGCTCGACGGGATCGGCGTGTTTAATGTCGAGCAGCACCATATCGGTCTCGTTGAGTACGGCATCGAACTTCTCGGGATGCGTGGGATCGAACGCATAGCCGCAGCTATCCAAGCAGGTATGCACGCGACCATCAGGGTTATTGTGCATGGCGCGGAACAGGTCGGCTAAAAACGCGGGCTGCAGGAGCGGCTCGCCGCCGGACACCGTAATACCGCCGCTGCGGTAAAACTCATGGTTGCTCTGGAACTCGTCCATCAGGTGCTCGACGGTCACCATGGTGCCGCCGTTAACCGACCAGGTATCGGGGTTGTGGCAATACGCACAGCGCATGGGGCAGCCCTGAACAAACACCACAAAGCGAATGCCGGGACCGTCGACCGTACCCATCGTTTCAATCGAATGTACGCGGCCCAGGGCAAACGCGGAGTCCTCAGGACGAGCGTCCACACCCTCGAGCGTCATCTCTGCCATTCCCGCTACCTTGCCTCTCATTGGTTTTAGCTACATAAATGCCAGAATCATTCTAGCCCATACGTATGATGGCGAAACGGGTTAGCGGTCAATTGGGTTGTTCTATTTGGCCACACGCAAGAGCGGCGGGAAGGTTGTCGCAACCCGCCCGCCGCCGAGGCAATAGAAATCGATAGACGCCAGGCCTTACGCTTTAAGCGTGAGCACCGCACCGAAGGCGGTCGGGCCGCAATGGCTCGAGATGACGCCACCAACCTGAGTCCAGGTAACGTCCTTAAAGCCCAGGTCGTGCGCATAGACCTCCATGTCGTCGCGCAGCTCCTGGGAAAGGCCCACCGAATATGCCAGGCCAATGTGCGAGTAGTCGATCTCGCCCTTCGTAACCATGTGGTCAATAAAGGCACGGGCGCATTTGAGCATAGAGCCGCGGAACTTCTTGGTCGCCACAAACTTACCGCCCGTTACCTCAATGCAGGGCTTAATCTTGAGCAGGTGGGCGCCCAGGAACGCGACGTTGGACAAGCAACCGCCCGCCTTAAGGAAGGCAAGGTCCGTAGGAACAAAACCCAGCAACACACGGTCCATGACGGAATTCGTAAAAGCAAAAATCTCGTCGACGGTGGCATCGGGGTGAGCCTCGATGTATTTGGCGGTCTCGACGACGACGAGCGACTGGCCCACCGAGACAAAGCGCGTGTCCATGGAGAACACGTAGTCGCGGCCCTTAGCTGCAATCTTGGAGGACTGATGCGAGCAGGTCGTGGCCTCGGAGTACGCAAGATGCAGAATGGTCGCATCGGGCTGCTCGGCATGGATACGGTCGTACACGTGAGCAAAATCCGCAGGCGCGCAGCCACTGGTCTTGGGCATAACGCCAAACTCGTTGCAGCGCGAATAAATCTCGAGCGGATCGATCGAGCCGTCCTCGACGGTCTCGTCACCAATCGTGACATGCATAGGCACGCGCACGATACCGTAGCGTTCGCAGAGCTCCGGCGTCACATCCGAACCAGACTCAACCACGATTACGTACTTGCCCATTCTTATCACGACCCATCTCAACGTTGGTTTTTCAATACATGACACGCGCCGCCGCACTGTTGCGCAACGGCCTCCAAGCGCCAAAGAGACGCCGCCCCTTGCACACAACAAAGGACAGCGTCTCCCTGGAAAACTCCGTGCTTATCTAGGATTCTACACGGTTTATTGAGGAGTGTTACTTATTCCGCAAACGGTAGCTATATGCGGTAAGCGGTAGTTGGCCGCGGTAACTGCGACATATTCCGCCCAGCAAGTCCAATCGTGCTCCATGCACGGTTAATGCACGAGGCGGTAGAAATTCATCGATACCGCACCCTCGGCGTGCAGCTCCATCGCCGGAACCGCCGGCGAATAGATACGGCTCGTAAGTGCTGCCTCGCCGCCATTTGCAAAAATCTCGACCATCGTAGTGTCCGAAAGCACGCGCAGGTCGCGAAGCTCGCTGAGCTCGATCGACCTCTGGTCGCGCCCATAGCCTTCGTCACCCATGTCGAGGGTAAGCATCCCATCCGTATAACGCACAAAGACACCCTTGCGGATCTCGAGCTCGACCATCTTGGCGCCCTCACAGGAAACCACAAGATCAAACAGGCGGCCCGGCTCCTCAACGGTTTCACCGCCTGTCGCGCGAACGCAGTCGCCGCGCATCCTCTCAATCTCGTGCGCCGGCTGCTGGCAGAGCTTACCATCGCGTATGCTCAGCTCTCGCGGCACCGTCAACGCGCACTGCCACCCGCGCGCCACCGTCGGGTTTTCTGCCGTCGCGTCGGGGCAACCCGACCATCCGATCATCAAACGCCGGCCTGCAGTATCCTCAAAGGACTGCGGAGCATAGAAATCAAAACCGGCATCGACCATCGGGGGCATGCCCTGCCCGACGATTTTAAAGCTCGGCGCCTCCCAATCGGCCTCGATGGAGAACCACACGCACTGATGCGGATTGCGGTAACGCCAACCATCGGCAGGCACACCCTGCGGACAGCAAACGAGAATAAGCTCGCCATCGAGCTCAAACAGATCGGGGCACTCCCACATAAAGCCAAACTTCTCGCCCAGCTCAATACGCGTCGCATAGTTCCAGTCCTCTAGATCGCGCGAGGTATAGACAAGCACGCAGCCGCGGTCGTCTTTCGTACGAGCGCCGAGAACCATGTAGTAGATACCGTCGTGCTCAAGGATCTTGGGGTCGCGCACGTGCGTACCGATATCGTCGGGGTAATCGACCGGTCCAACAGCTATGCACTTCTCGCCCAATTCGTCGGGATTCTCGGCAACCATATGAATCTGGTTTTGCTCACGGCCCGTCAACACGTAGTCGTAATCATCGCGGTCAAAATGCTTGACGTTGCCGGTATAGAAGTAGTGAATCTTGCCATCACGTACAAAGGCAGAACCAGAATACGCTCCGCTCGAATCCAAATCGGAATCGGGGAACAGCACGGGGCCGTGATTCTCGTACGTCACAAAATCCTTTGTCGTCAGATGGTTCCAAAGCACTGGACCGCCATGCGCAGCATCGAAAGGATCGTATTGATGATAGATGTGATACGTATCACCAATCTGAACCAAACCGTTGGGGTCGTTGAGCCAGCCAAGCTCAGGCTCCACATGGAACAGAAGCCTATCGGGGTCGGACGCGATGCGAGCCGCCGTCTCATCCTGTCCGGCACGCCACTGCTCATAGTCCGCGCGTGTCACCTTGTTTTTTTGATTTAACATCGCCGTTGACTTTCTCGTCTATGGGGAAGGACGCTCGACTCACAAGAGTCGAACGCCCTTCCTCAAATGGACTTATCCTCAGATTACACTGAACGGCTCAACTAGAAGCTAACGTCGAAGCCAGCGCCAGTGCCCTCTTCATCGGTGGTCGGCACGCCCTTTGCCTTGTTGTAGGCAAAGATCAAGACGATCGGCACGATAAAGGCGATGAGATTGCCAGCCACATACCACACGAGCGTCTCGGGCGTAACGATGAGCAGGCCAAGCACGCCGGTCAGACCCTGACCGATGGCGCGCACCTCGAAGAGCTTCACGAAGGCACCGCCGCAGCCTGCACCGATGCAAGCGCAGATGAACGGGATGATCGAGTAGCGCATGTTTGCAGCGAAGATAGCGGGCTCGGAGATTCCGACCAGCGTCGGGATAAAGGACGACATGCAGATGTTGCGCTCTTTGGAATGCTTCTTATGAATGAGGTACATGCCGATGGCGCCGCCGCCCTGGGCGATAATGGAAACCGACCAGATGGCCTGGATGTAGTTGAAGCCAGTCGTGGCGACGAGGTTTGCCTCGATACCCTGGATGAACTGATGCGTACCGGTAACGACAAGCGGCTGCAGGAACGCGGCGAAGACAAAGGCACCAAAGACGCCCATCCTGTTGTACAGGATATCGATTACGCCGCCGAGGACGTCGCCGATCAGGTTGCCGAGCGGGCCGAACACGGTGAACAGGGCGACGTTAGCAAGAATCAGGGTAACGGTCGGGACAAAGACAAACGAGACGACCTCGGGGATGTACTTCTGGGCAATCTTCTCGACCTTGGCCATAAACCAGGCAGTCAGGATTGCAGGGAACACGCCGCCCTGGAAAGCAACCATGGGGATGGAGAGCGGACCGAAGTTCCAGTACTCAGCACCCGTCGGATCCATAACGAACGTGTTACGGTTCATAAGGCTCGGGTGAACCATGACGATACCGACGAGGATGCCCAGAATCGGGTTACCGCCAAAACGCTTCACCGCGCTGTACATAACCAGGACAGGCAGGTAGTCAAACGTGGTGGCGATAATGGCAAAGAAGCTTGCGAGGTTCTTGAGGAACTCGCTGTGGTCGGCAAGGCTGCCCTCCATGCCGAAGAGTCCGTTGGCAACGATCAGCGACTTAAGGCCGATGATGATAGCAGCGCCGACGAAAGCGGGAATGATGGGGATAAAGATGTCCGAGAATACCTTGAGGACCGAGAAGAACTTGCCTTTCTTGTCCGCCTCGGCGCCCTTGACCTCGGAAGCGCTGATCTCCTTAACGCCCGTCAGAGCCATAAACTCATCGTAAACCTTGTTGACGGTACCGGTACCGAAGATGATCATGAGCTGGCCGCTGTTGTACAGCACGCCCTTGACGCCATCGATGTTCTCGAGCTCGGCCTTGTTGTACTTGCTCGTATCCTTGAGCACCAGACGCAGACGGGTCACGCAATGCGTGGCGCCCTCGATGTTCTCCAGTCCGCCGACGTTGTCGACGACTTGCTGGGACACTGCCTTGTAGTCCATGTTCCTCTCCATTCCTTTTCTAAATCATAAAACGGTTCGTTGCCGCTACAGAGACGCGATCGTTGCGTTTGCGCACTTGAGCGCACCGTCGGTGACGGTAAGCGCCACACCCTGGCCCTGCTTGTTGCAGAAGCGAGCGTTGAGCGCAACATCATCGACAAAGATGGTCGCGATGTCGTCGTCGACGACCAGACGCACATGGTGAGTGCCCTCGCCCTTAAAGAACAACGGACGCTCGAGGCCCATGTTGTTGACCTGGAACCACGGGTACTGGGGAGCCGGCGTGAACTCGAGCTTGCCCTCGCGCAGGTTGGCGCGGAACTCATAGGCAAGACCGGTCTCGGCGTCCTCGGCGAACTTGACCGAGAAGCCGGCAGCGTTACCGCCGAGCTCAATGTCGGTATCGAGCAAGTAGGTGGAGCCGGCGTCTGCAGACAAAACCTGCTCGACCTTGCCCGACTCGCAGGAGAGCTCGAAGGCTTCGACAGCCTTGCCCTCGCCAAAGGCGCCGAGCATGCTGTCGGGAAGCTTGGTGCCGAGCGTTCCGTCGGCACGCTGAACGATCTCGAGGGGCATGAAGGTACCGCCCCACAGGTAAGAGCTGGAGTCGCCGCCCTCGTCGCGCGTCGGGACCCAACCAAAGAGAACGCGGCGCTCGCCATCGAATGCGGTGCGAGCGGCGTAGTACGCGCGGCCGTCGAAGGAGTCGTCAGCGGGGGTAATCCAAGGACCGTTGATGGACTTGGACATGCGGTAACGGGTCTTGTTGCCGTCGCTGTACTCGGAAAAGACGAGGTACCACCAGTCGCCCATCTTAAAGAGATCAGGCATCTCAAACATGGTGTACAGGCCCGGGTTCCACCAGTCGCCCTGGAACTCCCAGTTGGTCAGATCCTTGGAGGTGAACTTGACCAGGCGGCCGGTCATCAGACGCTTGTCCTCGCCCACGCGCGTTCCGAGGATGAGCATATACTCCTCGTTCTCCTCGTCCCAAAGCACAAAGGGATCGCGCCAGTTGCGGTCATCGTAACCCTCCTGGGGCGGAAGCAGCGTCTCGGCGATGTTCTTCTCCCACTTGACGGCGTCGTCACTCGTTGCGTGAAGAAGAACCTGCTTCATCAAGCGCGCGCGGACCTTATCGCGATTACAACCAGTGTAGAGCGCATGGTACTTGTCGCCCACCTTAAACACCGTGCCGGCATAAATGTACTGGTCGACTTCCTCGTCGCCGCCACGCTCAAGGCTCTCGCCAAAGTCCTTGTAGTTGACGAAATCCTTGGTCGTAGCGAGTGCCCAGCCAAACGGCTCTCCGAAAGGTTCGGGGTTACGCGTGTCACGCTGATGATAGAGATAGAACGTGCCGTCCTCGCCGTACGGCATGATGTCGCCTACCCAAATTCCCTCAGGCTGGTAATACACCTTGTGCATCCGAGACTTCCTTTCCACGACATACTAACTCGGTACATTGGCAAGATATGTCAATCGTTTTCATATGTCAAACGTTTTCATACCAATACGTCTTTTCGCAGTTCCAGTCGTCGGCAAACGGTTGACATATGCCGGTGAACGGTAATCAGAGGCGTTTGAGGAATTCTTTTGGCACGGGATGAACTACGCGGTTTTGCCCTCAATAAGTTCAACGGGGAGTTTGATATTCGATTCGGGCTTATCGCCGTTAATAAGAGCGATGATGGATTGCGCCGCGAGCTCTCCGATGCGATCGATATCTTGACGTACGGTTGTTAAGTCAGGCATAAACGTCATAGTTCGGCGGGCACCATCCGCGCCCACGACCTTAATATCGTCCGGAGCGCTCAAGCCGCGCTGCTTCATCACGTTGAGACAGATGGCCGCCATCGTATCGTCTCCCGCAAAGATGCCGTCAATATCGGGGTTCTCATCGAGGATCTTCGCAACGACCGCGCCCTTTTCGTCGTCGGGCTTAACGAACTCGACCTCACGGACAAGCGCGGACAAACCGGCCTGCTCAACAACATCGAGGTAGGCATCGGTACGCTTATTGGCAGGCATGCGCATGCGGCTATTGCTGCGCAGGCACAGGATACGCCTGCAGCCGTCATCAATCAGACGGCGCGTGGCGAGCTCGCCGATGCCATAGCTGTCACTTGCAATCTGGACAGAGCCCTCGCCAAGATCGCAGTCGATGCCAACCAGGCTCAAGCCCATCTCGGCATATGCCTCGGCACCGATATTGAGGGAGTTGACGATTACGCCGTCGACCATATTGCGGCGGAGCATGTCGATATAGGAACGCTCAAGATCAGGTCGATTGGCGCTGTTGCACAGCAACATCTTAAAGCCGTTTTCCGCTAACGTGCGCTCGACCGCCTGCACAACCTGAGCATGGAACGGGCTGCTCACAAAGGGAACGATCATACCGATAAGATTCAGGCGACCGTTGAGCATGGCACGGGCGATATCGTTGGGCGTATAGTTGATGCGCTCCATCGCGGCATGGACCTTATCGCGGGTCTCTTGGCTAATATAGCCGCGATTATTAAGCACGCGAGATACCGTAGTAGGCGAAACCCCCGCCACCGCTGCAACTTCCTTGATGCCAGGCTTAGCAGAATCCTTAGAACGAGCGCCCTCGCGAGCCATAGCACCCTCCCCCATCAACATGTCATACGTTTACATACGAACAAAGCATACCCCAACAACAGCGGGAAGACGGTAACAGCACAAGTAAGTAAACGACTCATCCAAATAATTAGGAGAGTTCCGCCTAAAGGGTGACTCCGAAGAACCCCGCCGGGCCGCTTTGGGTTACTTTCCAAAACATTTCCGCAGGACGCAAAGGGCTCCGCCGCGCGAAGCGCGCAGCGGAGCCCTTTGCATGTCCGAGGACGTTTTGGAAAGTAACCCAAAGCGGCCCGGCGATCCTGCGGGAGTTAAACCCCTTTAGAACTTGTCGTGGAAGGTACGCGAAATGACCTCGTCCTGCTGCTCCTTGGTGAGCGTGTGGAAGTTCACGGCATAGCCGGAAACGCGGATGGTCAGCTGCGGGTACTTCTCGGGGTGAGCCTGAGCATCGAGCAACGTCTCACGGTTGAAGACGTTGATGTTCAGGTGATGGCCACCCTTCTCGGCGTAAGCGTCGAGCATGTGGACCAGGTTATCGGCCTGAGTCTCGGAAACTTCAGAAACCTTCATAATGTGTCTCCTTCGATCGATAGGCGCCGGCCGAAACCGGCGCGCTAATCAGTAATCGTTATTGTTAGTATAGCACTAACAATAGTTACTCGCCCAGCTGATCAAGGTCGATATCGCCAAAGAACACCTGGTCCTCCTTGCCGAGCGCACCCGGGATGATGGAGAAGGTGTTGGAGATGCCGTCCTGAGCATCGCGGAACGGGAGCTTGGAAACCGAAGACAGCGAAGCGATGGCGCCGTGGCTATCGCGCTTGTGCATGGGGTTAGCACCCGGGGCGAACGGCTGACCAGCCTTGCGGCCGTCGGGCGTGGAGCCGGTCTTCTTACCGTACACGACGTTGGAGGTGATGGTCAGAACCGAGGTCGTGGGCACGGAGTTGCGGTAGGTGTCGTTCATGCGGATGTACTCCATGAACTGGTGCACAACGTCGTGAGCGATCTGGTCGACGCGGTCGTCGTCGTTACCGTACTTGGGGAACTCGCCCTCGGTCTCGAAGTCGACGATGATGCCGTTCTCATCGCGGACGGGGTGGACCTTGGCGTACTTGATGGCGGACAGAGAGTCAGCCACGACGGAAAGGCCAGCGATGCCCGTAGCGAACCAGCGATGCACGTGCTTGTCGTGCAGAGCCATCTGGATGCGCTCGTAGCAATACTTGTCGTGCATGTAGTGAATGATGTTCAGCGAGTTGACGTACACGCCAGCGAGCCACTTCATCATGTCGTTGTACTTGGCTACAACGTCGTCGTAATCGAGCGTGTCGCCCTCGACGGCGCGGTACTTGGGGCCGACCTGCTTCTTGGAGACCTCGTCAACACCGCCGTTGAGTGCGTACAGCAGGCACTTGGCCAGGTTGGCGCGGGCGCCGAAGAACTGCATCTCCTTGCCGATGCGCATGGAGGACACGCAGCAGGCGATGCCGTAGTCGTCGCCGTGGTAAACGCGCATGAGGTCGTCGTTCTCGTACTGGATCGAGGAGCTGGCGACAGAAGTCTTGGCGCAGAACTTCTTGAAGTTCTCGGGCAGACGGGTCGACCACAGAACGGTCATGTTGGGCTCGGGGCTGGTGCCCATGTTCTCGAGCGTGTGCAGGTAGCGGTAGCTCATCTTGGTAACGAGCGTACGGCCGTCAACACCCATGCCGCCGATGGACTCGGTGACCCACTGCGGGTCGCCGGTGAACAGGGCCTGGTACTCGGGGGTACGGGCAAACTTGACCATGCGGAGCTTCATGATGAAGTGATCCACGAACTCCTGGATCTGTTCCTCGGTGAAGGTACCGTTGGCAAGGTCGCGCTCAGCGTAGATGTCGATGAACGTAGAGGTACGGCCGATGGACATAGCGGCGCCGTTCTGCTCCTTAACGGCAGCGAGGTAGGCGAAGTACATCCACTGGATGGCCTCCTGCGTGTTGGTAGCAGGGTTGGAAATGTCGAAACCATAGGTCTCGGCCATCATCTTGAGCTCGCCGAGGGCGCGGATCTGCTCCTGCAGCTCCTCGCGATCGCGGATGTTGTCGGCGGTCATGACCGTCGGGGTGGAAGCCTTCTGGGCCTCCTTGTCCTTGATCAGGTAGTCGACGCCGTACAGGGCAACACGACGGTAGTCGCCGATGATGCGGCCGCGGCCATAGCCATCGGGCAGACCGGTGATGATGTGAGCCGAGCGGCAAGCACGCATCTCGGGGGTGTAGACATCGAAGACGCCGGCGTTGTGGGTCTTGCGCTCGAAGGTGTAGCGCTCGACAACGTTCTCGTCGACCTTGTAGCCGTGCTGGCTGGCAGCCTGGCAAGCGATGCGGATACCACCGTTGACGTGCAGCGCGCGCTTGAGCGGCTTGTCGGTCTGGAGGCCGACGATGGTCTCCTTCTCGCGGTGGGCGTTATCGATGTAGCCAGCGGGGTGGCTCACGATACCCGTGACGGTCTTGGTGTCCATATCGAGGACACCGCCCTGCTCGCGCTCCTTAAGCAGCAGGTCGAGAACCTCGCCCCACAGCTCCTTGGTACGCTCGGTCGGGCCGGCGAGGAACGACTCGTCGCCCTCGTAGGGGGTGTAGTTCTTCTGGATGAAGTCTCGGACGTCAACCTCTCCCGTCCAGATGCCTTCCTTGAAGCCTTCCCATGCCTCCTGCATTGTGTAACCACGCTCCTAGTTACGTGTAATGCGGCGCTCTCTCACACCGCTGCTTATTGAATTCTTGAATTATCGGCTTGCACTACCGGCTTCTTCCGTTCTTCACCACACGTTGGTACAGGGAAAAACGTTTGTCCACCTTGGAACTGCAACCCAAAACCCAAGATTTCACCCGTTTGAGAAGGATAACATAGCTACCCCCTTCATCAGAGCTGTTATATGTTTCTTTTTTTATACCATTAGGGCGTTTTTAACAAATCCGCAGGAAATGCGAGCGCGAACAACTACCGTTCACCGATTTGTTTGGTATTTTTCCTTGCCTTTGTACGACGTTCACTCTAGCTGTTATGCCAGCTTTAGCAGGGTAAAGTGCCTCTGAGTAGGCTTTGGGACATGCCTAACGATCTGCCCCAAACTTTACTGGCACCGACGGTGTACGGAGGTCGCCTAAAGGTAGTTTTCTAGGCATGTCTCAAAATCTACCGTATAGGGCGCGCGTGCAGGGGTATCATCTTTCACCGAAAATAGTTTCTAGTGTTAGGGGTTTTCGGTGGAAGATACCGATTTCCATGAGCTTGGGAGTCAGCTCCTTACCGAGTTTGGCGGCATTCACCAGCGCATTTCGCGCTTTGTGGACAAAGCTCTCAGCGGCGAGATGGCTGTCATGCGCGCCCTTATGCTCGCTGGCGGTTCGCTCACGCCGAGCGAACTCGCTGATCGCGCCTGGGTCTCGAACGCCCGCATTGCCAATATCCTACGCGCTCTCGAAGCCAAGGGCTGGGTTGAGCGTGAGCACTCAAAGACCGACCGTCGTCGCGTACACGTCATAGTGACCGACAAGGGATTCCAGGATCTCGAAATCAAACGCCGGGAATTCGAGGACCGCACCGCGGCTTTCCTCGAACAGCTCGGCGAAACAGATACCCAAGAGATGGTGCGTCTTCTAAGGCGTGCCAACGAAATTATCGACCACAATCAAGAAAGGAGAGATGCCGAGTGAGGATTCTCAAGCTCTTTAAAAAGCATGTCCTGGCACTGTTCGCAGCTATCGTACTTATCGTAATCAGCTGCAACGCCGACCTGGCACTGCCTACCTATATGAGCGACATCGTCGACGTGGGCGTGCAGCAAGGCGGTATCGCCTCGCCCGTACCCGACACCATTCGCGCCGAATCGCTCGACGACCTCGAACTCTTTATGAGCGCCAAGGACGCCAAAGCTGTGGAGGCCGTGTTTAGCAAGGCGGACAATAACGG
>CABURR010000054.1 GCA_902493985.1 uncultured Collinsella sp.
GCGCTATCGGACATGCTTCTGGTCTTGGATCACCATGGGAAAGCTCATCCCGTTTTGTGCGTCTAGAGTGGGATGCGGTTTCCCAAAGGTGCCGTTAGGGGAAACCACATCCCGGTTTACCCCCTTGAAATGGGATGCCGTTTCCCGGAGGGGGTCCAGCGGGAAACGGCATCCCATTTTGGGCCCGAAAAGTGGGATGCCGTTTCCGGCCGGCATGAAAAAGCCTCCGCAGCTCGTGTGGCTGCGGAGGCTTTATTCGTTGCGGCGCATTGTGTTTGGGTCGCTGAGATGAGTCGATTTGCCCCGAAAGAGGAGGGCATTGACCTTAGGGTCATGCCCGACGAATGAGCGGCAAATCGGCCATCTCGGCGAGCCGAACTACTCCAGCTCAAACGCTCCGGTATAGAGCTGGTAGTAATACCCGCGCTTGGCAATCAGCTCGTCGTGGTTGCCGCGCTCGATGATGCGGCCGTGATCCAGACAGATGATCGCGTCGGAGTTGCGCACGGTGGACAGGCGGTGCGCGATGACAAACGTCGTGCGGCCTTCCATGAGCTTGTCCATGCCGGCTTGCACGATGGCCTCGGTGCGGGTATCGATGCTCGACGTGGCCTCGTCCAGGATCATCGCCGGCGGATCGGCGACGGCGGCGCGTGCGATCGAGATCAGCTGGCGCTGGCCCTGCGACAGCTGGGCGCCGTTGCCGGTGAGCATCGTGTCGTAGCCGTCGGGCAGGCGGGTGATAAAGTCGTCCGCGCCGGCGAGCTTTGCTGCCGCGATGCACTCCTCGTCGGTGGCATCCAGATTGCCGTAGCGGATGTTATCCATCACGGTGCCGGTGAACAGGTTTACGTCCTGCAGCACCACGCCCAGCGAGCGGCGCAGGTCTGCCTTGCGGATCTTGTTGACGTTGATGCCGTCGTAGCGAATCTTGCCGTCGGCGATGTCATAGAAGCGGTTGATGAGGTTGGTGATGGTCGTCTTACCGGCACCGGTGGCGCCGACAAACGCGACCTTCTGGCCCGGCTTGGCAAACACGGACACGCCGTGCAGCACCTCGTGGTCGGGCGTGTAGCCAAAGTCGACGTTGTCCATGACCAGGTCGCCACGCAGCGGCACGTACTCGATCTCGCCGGTTGCGCGGTGCGGATGTTTCCACGCCCACATGCCAGTGTGGTGGTCGGCCTCCTCGAGCTGCCAGGTATCGGGGTTCACCTGAGCGTTGACAAGCGTCACATAGCCTTCGTCGGCTTCGGGCTCCTCGTCGATGAGCTCAAAGATGCGGTCGGCGCCGGCGAGGCCCATGACCACGGCGTTGATCTGCTGCGAGATCTGGCCGATCTGTCCACAGAACTGCTTGGTCATGTTGAGGAACGGCACCACGACGGCGATGGACAGCGCCATGCCCGAGATGCTCAGGTTGGGCACGCCCAGCGCTAGGAAAATGCCGCCGGCCAGTGCGACCAGCACGTAGAGCAGGTTGCCCAGGTTCATAAGGATGGGCATGAGGATGTTGGCGTACATGTTGGCCTTCTGCGAGACCTCGAAGAGCTTTTCGTTGCGCTCGTCAAAATCGGCTTCGGCGGCAGACTCGTGGCAGAATGCCTTGACGACCTTCTGGCCGTTCATGACTTCCTCGATATGGCCCTCGACAACGCCGAGCTCGGTCTGCTGCGCAATAAAGAAGCGCGCGGAGTTGGAGCCGAGCAGCTTGGTCATAAAGGTCATAAAGGCGACGCCGGCAATAATGACCAAGCACATCCACACGCTGTAGTACAGCATGATAAAGAACACCGTGACGATGACGATGACCGTCATGAGCAGGTTGGGCAGCGACTGGCTGATCATCTGGCGCAGCGTGTCGATGTCATTGGTGTAGTGGCTCATGATGTCGCCGCGCTGGTGCGTGTCGAAGTAGCGGATCGGCAGGTCCTGCATGCGGTTGAACATCTTCTCGCGCAGCTTCTCCAGCGAGCCCTGCGTGACGATGGCCATGGCGCGGTTCCAGAAGAGCGAGGACAGGATGCCGATGCCGTAGATGCAGGCGAGGGTGGTCACGAGCTGTGCGATCTTGGGCTGCGCGGCTCCCCAATCGCCCGACTGCCACGATTCGCTAATAATCTGCAGGGCGCTCTGAAGGAAGGTCGCGCCGATGGAGTTGATGATGGCGCAGAGCACCACGCCGGCGACGACGAGGGGCAAAAGCACGGGGTAAAAGCCAAAGAGCGTCTTGATGAGGCGCGACATGGTGCCGCCCTTGCGGTTGAGTGCGCGCTCGGCGGTCGTTGCCTTACTCATGTGCCTCGCCTCCTTCCTGGGTCTGAGCTTGCGTTACGGATGCCTCGGTGTCGGCCTCGACGGCTCCTTCGCCCTCGGCAGACATCTTGTTTTGCGAGGTAAAGGTCTCGCGGTAGATCTCGCTCGTCTTGAGCAGCTCGTCATGGTTGCCGATCTGCGCGATACGGCCACCCTCCATGACGATGATGCGATCGGCGTCCTGCACGGAGCTGATGCGCTGGGCGATGATGAGCTTGGTCGTGTTGGGCAGATAGCTTGCCAACCCTGCGCGGATCTTGGCGTCGGTCTTGGTGTCGACAGCGCTGGTGGAGTCGTCCAGGATTAAGATCTTGGGGCGACGCAGCAGGGCACGCGCAATGCACAGGCGCTGCTTCTGACCGCCGGAAACATTGGAGCCGCCCTGTTCGATCCAGGTGTCATAGCCCTTGGGGAAGCCATCGACAAACTCGTCGGCGCAGGCCAGATGTGCCGCCTCGCGGACTTCCTCGTCGGTGGCGTTCGGGTCGCCCCAGCGCAGGTTCTCGGCAATGGTGCCGCTAAACAGCACGTTTTTCTGCAGCACCATGGCCACTTGGTGGCGCAGCGCGTCCAGGTCGTAGTCGCGTACGTCCATGCCGCCCACGCGCACGGTGCCTTCGGTGGCGTCGTACAGACGGGCGATGAGGTTTACAAGCGTGGACTTGGCCGAGCCGGTACCGCCGATGATACCGATGGTCTCGCCGCTCTTAATGTGCAGGTCGATATCGTCGAGCGCCTGGCGCTTCGCATGCGCGGAATACTTAAAGCTCACGTGGTCAAAGTCGATGGAGCCATCGGCGACCTCGAGCACGGGCTCGGCGGGATCGGCGATCGTGGGCTCGGCGGCCAGCACTTCGGTAATGCGGTGCGCCGATTCGTCGGCCATGGTCACCATGACAAAGATCATCGACAGCTGCATCAGGCTCATGAGGATCTGGAAGCCATAGGTAAAGATCGAGGAGAGCTGGCCCACGTCGAACAGCGTTCCCTGGCTCGTGATGATGAGCTTGGAGCCCAGGTAGATGATGACGACAAATGCGCCGTTGACGCAGATGTTCATCATGGGGTTGTTAAAGGCGAGCAGCTTCTCGGCGCGGGTGAAGTCCATCTGGACGTCGCGTGCAGCGGTCGCGAACTTCTCCTTCTCAAAGTCTTCGCGCACGTAGCTCTTGACCACGCGCATGCCGGTGACGTTTTCCTCGACGGATTCGTTAAGGGCGTCGTACTTGTGGAACACGCGCGAGAAGATGGGGCGTGCCTTAAAGATGATAAAGAACAGCCCAAAGCCCAGCAGCGGAATGATGACCAGGTAGACCATGGCAACGCTGCCGCCCATGATAAACGCCATGGTAAAGGCGAAGATCAATACCAGCGGCGCGCGCACGGCGATACGGATGATCATCATAAAGGCCTGCTGCACGTTGTTGATATCGGTGGTCAGGCGCGTGACGAGCGAGGAGCTCGAGAACTCATCGATGTTGGCAAAGCTGAACGTCTGGATCTTGTAGAACAGGTCGTGGCGCAGGTTCTTGGCGAAGCCGCAACTCGCATGGCTGCAGGTGACGCCGGCAGCGGCGCCAAAAGCAAGGGATGTTAGCGCGATAAGCACCAAAAAGCCTGCGGTGGGAAGCATCTCGGCTACGGTGGCGCCGTCTTTGATGGCGTCGATCAGGTTGGCGGTGATAAATGGAATCAGCATCTCGCAGAGCACCTCGCCAAGCACGAGCAACGGCGTGGCAACGGTGACTTTCATATAGTCGCGGATGCTGCCCATGAGGGTTTTAATCATCCAGTTCCTCCCAGGTTACACGGATTTTCTCGAGCATTTCGGCGAGGTCCTCGCGCTCATCGTGGGTGAGCGCGCTAAAGGCCTGCTCTCTAAAGCGAATGCGGGCTGCCTGCTCAACGCGGGCCTTTTCCCATCCCGCTTCGGTCAGGCGGATGGTGAGCTGCCGACGGTCTTTGGGATTGCGGTTGCGCTCGATAAGACCGCCCATTTCGAGCTTGGACAGAATCTCGGAAAGTGACCCCGGCTTGAGGTCGAAGTGCATGCCGAGTTCCTGTTGGGAAAGCTCGCCGGTGGGCTGCTTAGCGAGCAGGCAGACGATGGGCGCCTTGCCGGACACGCCTCCGCCATGAAAGTGCATGTAATGGCCGCAAAATCCCAAGCCGCTCAGGATGCGCTTGGCGAGTTTGTCCTCGGCGCTGACCGCTTCGGGTATGTCTACCGGTTGCGACGGGTCGCCGCCGGGCTCATGCGGAAGGACGAGTGGTTCAACACACATATCTAAGCTTCGCTCCTTTCTTTAGTTAGGTAGAGGGATTGTTTTGTGCCTAACTAATCTAGGAGCATGAGAAATCAATGTCAAGGTACCAAACTTATTAAGTTACGGCGTTTTACCAAACGCCGTAACCGCTCGACGCTGCAAACCCGCCAGAGCGGCAATCTGCCTTTCAACTTCGGTGGCATGGCCAGAAGGTCAATGCCGCCTTGTTTCAAGGCACCTTGCTCGCTCTGACGGGTTTTCGCTGACTTCGCCAAAACATCGGCGTTGCCCGACTAGTCGTTTTGGCACTTGGGTGTTCCTATAGTTTTGTCGATCCGTGGGGGACGGAGGATAACGGATCATTTTGGGCTGCGGTGACACCCTTCCGAAGTTGCTTTGCCCAAAACTATGCCGGATTACTACGATGAATTCGAAATCTCAGACCTCGGCATTGTTTTTCGGAAAATCACAAGCTTTCTACCTGCGGTTTTGCTGGAGTGCAATTTGTTGTGGTTGGAGACTGGCGGTTTATCGTAGTAATCCGGCATAGTTTTGGAATGGTAGTAAATAGGTGGCAGCTACTGTGCCGCTGCCGCCGTGATTTGCCTCCCATTTTCGAAACCTATCCGCAACAATTTGCCCTCCACGGCGCCAGCGCCCGCCCGCCGTGCTCCCTGCGCTACACTTAGTCGCACTGTGGCGCCGTTGCGCCGCGCCCGACCCAAGGGGGACACTCATGAAGAACACTCAGCTGCTGCTGATCAACGATATGTGCGGCTACGGCAAGGTCGCGCTTTCTGCCATGTTGCCGGTGCTGTCGCACATGGGCTATCGCATCCACAACCTGCCGACGGCCCTCGTTTCCGATACGCTCAACTACCCCAAGTTCTACATCCACGACACCACGGAGTATGTCCGCCAGAGTCTCGCCATCTGGGAGGAGCTCGGCTTTGAATTCGACGCCATCTCGACCGGCTTTATCGTGACCGAGGAAGAGGCACGCATCATCTCGGACTTTTGCCACCGCCGCGCGCAAAAGGGCACCAAGGTGTTCGTCGACCCCATCATGGCCGACAACGGCAGGCTCTACGCTGGCGTGCCCGAGTCGACCATCGGCCTTATGCGCAGCCTGGTCGAGTGCGCCGACTACGCGGTGCCCAACTATACCGAGGCGTGTCTGCTCACCGATACGCCTATGGCCGAGCAGATTACGGCCGACGAGGCTCGTACGCTCGTGGATGCCATGCTCGCGCTGGGCGCCAAGTCGGTGGTCATCACGAGCGCAAAGGTCGACGGGGCGAGTGCCGTTATCGGCTACGACCATGTGGCGGGAGAGTACTTTACGATTCCCTTTGGGCTGATCCCGGTGTATTTCCCGGGCACGGGCGATACGTTCTCGTCGGTGCTCGTGGGTCGCGTTATGGCCGGCTGGAGCCTGCAACGTGCGACGACCGACGCTATGCGTGTGGTGGCCGAGCTTATCGAGCGCAATGCCGACCAAGAGGACAAGTCGGCCGGCCTTCCCATCGAGGCCTGCCTGGATGTGATTGACCATGAGTAACGCCGGCGAGGGCGGCGTCAAGCCTGCGGGCGAGAGCAAGCCGTTCGGTGCGCCGCGGGGCAAGCGTCCGCGCATCCGCGTGAGCTGCGTGGACCAGCTGGGTGCGTGTCGCTGCCACCATGGTCATAAGCCGGGCGATGTCTTTGACTTCGATCGAGACCGCGGCAAGATGTGCGCCATGGCCTGCCATGTGGGCTTTCCCTATATCGATATCCTGCGCTACGGCGGAACCGTGCCTGGCAACGAGCCCGGTACGGCAAAGTTCTGCTGCCCCGAGGTCGATACGCTGAACGTTTGGCTTGCCGAGGTCGTCGACGAGTAGCTGAGCGCAATGTGACAAAGGGACAGTTCTTTTGTCACATTCGCGGGTGGTGTCCCTTCTTTTTGCTTATAATCTCAAATCTCTGCATTTCATCAGATTTTAGGTTCTAAAAATTCTGCGTTTCATCGATAATCAAGCGTATAAAACTTTGCATTTCATTTGATGACACTGAGGGGAGAGCCTATGCTGCGTAGGAAAATAGCGGCAGAGCTGGAGCGTTGGCTGAAGTCTGCCGAGCAAAAGGCCTTATTCATTACGGGTTCTCGCCAGATCGGCAAAAGCTATTCGATTCGCGCATTTGGCAAAGCCAGCCATGCAACCTACATCGAGCTCAACCTCATGGAAAATCGCCAGGCAAAAGATGCTCTTCTCGAGGCGCGAAATGCCGATGATTTCATCAGCAGGGTGACACTTCTTTCGGGAAAGCCGATAGCGCCAGGCAAAACGCTCGTGTTTATCGATGAGGTCCAAGAGGCCCCCGACATCATGACGATGGCAAAGTTCCTTGTTGAGGATGGGAGGTGCCGCTGGGCGTTTTCGGGGTCAATGCTCGGGACCCAGTTCAAGGGCGTTAGGTCCTATCCCGTGGGATATGTTCACGAGCTTAGGATGTTCCCGCTTGATTTTGAGGAGTTTTGCTGGGCGATCGGGGTGAGCGAGGGAGCCCGCCAAACGATACGCGACGCGTGTATCAGCGAGAAGCCCATTCCTGATTACATTCATGACGCGATGATGGCAAACTTCAGGACCTATACCGTTGTCGGCGGAATGCCAGAGGTCGTGCAACGTTTCCTTGACACGCGGGGCGACCTTGCCTCTGTTCGTCAGCTACAGTCAGAGCTCAACGAACAGTACCGGCGGGATATCTCTAAGTATGCAAGCGGGCGAGCCCCTCAGGTGCAGAGCATTTACGATCAGCTCCCTATTATGCTCGAGGGCGAAAACAAACGCTTCGTGCTCAATTCCATTGACCCCAAGGCGCATTACGACAAGTACCAGCGAGATTTTGTCTGGCTTGTCGATGCCGGCGTTGCTCTCAAGGCCGATATCGTAACCGAGCCAAAATCGCCCCTGCTCAAGACGGCGCGGCCATCGCAGTTCAAGCTATATCAATCGGATACGGGCATGTTGATGGCGCGCTACCCCGTTGGAGTCGCCCAAGCGGCGTATCTTGATAGCAAGGAGCCCAATCTGGGCGGCATTTACGAAAACGTGGTGGCCCAGCAGCTGGCTGCCCAAAATCGCCAGCTTTACTACTATCAGACAAAAAAGCGCGGTGAAGTGGACTTTGTGGTCGACGGACCGGATGGGACGGCCGTTCCAATCGAGGTCAAATCGGGCTCCTATTACCACGCGCACGCTGCGCTCGGTCATGTGCTTGATACTGCCGAATATGGCGTAAGGCTCGGAATTGTTTTCTCGAGAGGCAACGTTGAGCGCAACGGAGCGGTTCTCTATTTGCCGCTATATGCGACCTGGGCCCTTTCGGATGTTTTGGGCGACTCCTGTGCCGAGGGGATAAAGCTGGAGGTCAAGCCGGTCTAGGGCCAGTCCCGGATGTGGCAAAGGGGTAGTCCCTTTGTCACATTCATGAGCGTGGATTTTCTCCCACCGAGATAACGAGCGTGGATTTTCTCCCGTTTAGAGCGCACTCGAACGCTCAAAGTGGGAGAAAATCCACGCTCGTTTTATGCCGATGGCGTGGCCCGTGTGCCCGCGCCGCCCGAGCGCCTACAGCTGCTCGAGCATGGCGGTGCAACCGGCGAGTACATCGCGGTAGGTGGCGTCGAAATTGCCGGTGTACCAGGGGTCGGCCACGTCGCCGGGGCGATCGGTCCAATCGAGCAGGCGCGAGATCTTGCCATCGGGGTCCTTCCCAAAAATTCGGTACAGGGCGCGGGCGTTCTCGTCGTCCATATAGACAATGTGGTCCCAGTCGCCATACTCCGCGCGACGCACCTGACGTGCGCGATGTGCGACGACGGGAATCCCGACCTCGCGTAGCTTGGCAATGGTGCCGTGGTGTGGCGGGTTGCCGATCTCCTCGGTCGAGGTCGCAGCGGAATCAATGACAAACTCGCCCGCGCGCCCGGCGCGCCGCACTAGCTCGGTAAACACGGACTCAGCCATCGTCGAGCGACAGATGTTCCCATGGCAGATAAACAGTACACGTTGCATATGCGGTTTCCTTTCGATCGCCATCATCGAGCTCGAGTATCGCATCTACGCCTGCGCCCTTGCCCGCCTGCGCTCCCAGTGAGCCAATTTAATCGTCACCAGCGTAAGCACCCAGGCCACAAGCGAGAACGCGGCACCCACTGCGCCTACGTGCGCAATGCCAATGCTGCTTACCACGGCGCCGCCCACCGCGGTGCCAAACGAGATGCCGACGTTAAACGCCATGGGCTCAACCGAACTTGCGAGTACCATCGACTTGGGATGGCGGCTGCGTGCCACGTCCATGAAGTGCGTGATGCACGACACCGAGAACAAGTACATGAGCAGCGCCAAGCTAAAGACAAAGGCCAGCGCGAGCGGCATGGTGCCGCCCACAGCAAACAGCCCGAGTAACGCCGCAGCCTGCAGCACGAACGTCACAAGCAGCGCCTTCATGCCAAAGCGCGCATCGATCCATCCGCCCAGGATGTTCGAGATCAGGCAGAACACGCCGTAGGCCATGAGCGTGGTACTGGCTTCGACCGTGCCCATGCCCAGCACCTGCTCAAGATAAGGCGTCACGTAGCCATAGAAAACGTAGACCGACCCCACGCCAAACAAAAAGATGAGCATGCCGGTGACGATGCTCGGCTCGCGTAGCAGACCCGCCTGCTCGCGAAAGGTGGCGGGTTCGTCGGTTTGCCCAGCGCGCGGCATAAACATCACGAGCGCTCCGCAGATCAGAACGGCAAAGGTCAGCGTGCCGTACATGGCCACGTGCCAGTCGAGCGTGTCGGCCACAAACTTGCCGATCGAAGTGACAAAGACCATTGCCACGGAAAACGCGCCGTACACCACCGAGATGGCGAGTGAGGTCTGCTGCGGGGACAGCAGCTCGGGGATATACGTCACGCCCACGGCGAGCAGTGCGCCCGAGACGGAGCCCAAGATGATGCGCGAGGCGAACAGCACTTGAAAGTTGGGTGCCAGCGCCATGACCAGATTGCCGAGCACAAAGACGATGCTATAGCACACGAGCAGTTGGTAACGACGGAAGCGCCCCGTGCTGAGCGCGAGCACCGGCGTCGCGATAGCGTAGATCAGTGCGAACACGCTAATAAGTTGGCCTGCGGTGGCAAGCGATACGCCGAGTTCCGTCGCCAAGTCACTTTCGATGCCGATGACCACGAACTCCGAACAGCCGAGCGAAAAGCCTAACAACACGAGCAGCGCCAGGCAGAGCTTGGTGCGCACGGGGGAGAGCGCGGCGGCGGTTGACTTACTTTTTGGCGTGGTTGCGGCGGTCAAGGTTGTCACTCCAATGTCGCGTGAATAAGCGGGATTCAATCCCTGCAACTCTAACAGAATGTGACAAAGAGACAGTCCCTTTGTCACATTGCGCTGCCAGCCAGTCGCCCAAACCATCACAACATTCGGCAAAAATCTCGAAATCGAGGAAAAGCGTCGAATGTTGTGACGGTTTTCCTGTCTGTGCCGACGAGCTCCAGCGCCGTCTGGGGGTATAAGGCTGGCAAGTGTTTATTTGCGAGGCCTAAGGGGCGCCCCGTATGGATATCGATAACTTTGAATGGTGGTATAGCGAGGGCGAGGCTCCGGACGAGGGGTGGGACGAGCCCGCGCCGCGTGACGTGTCGAGCGACGAGGACGAGACCGGCAACGATGCCGCTGTCGGGCCTGACGCCGCCTCTGATGCCGCCGAGCCCCTAACCTTTGAACAGGCCTGGGCCCAGGCCGAGGCCGACGAGGCTAAGGCCGATGCCACGGCCACACTCGGTGAGCCGGCCGACATGTCCATCTCGCCGGCCAAGACCCCGCAGCCGCGCCATAACATCGACCCCGGCAGCACGGCATCCTTCAGCATACTCGACGTGCCCGCGCAGGGTGCCCGGGCGCCCGCGCCCACGCATCGTCCCGACTTGGCTCGCGAGGAAGATGCTGGCCGCCGCTCGCCACTCGGCCCCATCCTCATCGCCTTCATGGCCGGCGTCATCGCTTGCTCGGCGATCGGAAATGTCTGGAGCCATGTGGAGCAACAGCGCAAAGATGCCGCCAAGGTCGAGATGTCTGTCGAGCAATCGCTCAGCCGCACGCGTTCGGTGCATGTGTCGGTCGAGGTCAAGGACGGCGCGACGTGGGACACCGCCCGCGGCGACAGCCAGATGCTCATCCACATCGTGGGCCGCACACTCAGGGGGCAGGCGATTGACGAGTATCAATATGTCAACTCCGCTGGCGACGGCATCGAACTCAAGCCCGGCGACTACGAGCTCACGGTCGACGAGCCGCCCGTCGCCACCGATGGCACGCGCTTCCGCGCCTCAAAGCGCATGGTCCCCGTGAGCTTTAACTCACAGGCGCCCGATACGGTCGACAGCACACCGCAGGGCGGGTTCGACCTTTACGCAATCGCTCAATAACTGCGCCTGCCGCCTCTCCGTGCCGCCAAGAGTGGCACAATAGCCCTCGACACTGTTGTTTACTTTTGGAGGAAGTAGCATGTCCACCGTCACCACCATCAAGCGCGGCGGCCTCACCGCGGCCATCGATTCCATGGGAGCCCAGCTCACGAGCCTTGCCCTCGACGGCAACGAGTATCTGTGGCAGGGCGACCCGGCCTTTTGGGGCAAACACGCGCCCATTCTGTTTCCCATCGTGGGATCGCTGCGCAACAACACAGCGACGTCTGCGGCTGGCACCTGCGAGATGCCGCGTCATGGCCTCGCGCGCATCGTCGAGCACAAGCTGGTCGAGGTCTCCGAGGACGGCTCGTCCGTCACCTACGAGATCACCGATACGCCCGAGTCGCTCAAGGCTTTCCCCTTCCACTTTAAGCTCAACATGACCTATGCCCTGACTGGTGACGCCACGCTCACGCAGACCTTTGCCGTCACCAACACCGGCGACGTGGACCTGCCGTTCTCGGTGGGCGGCCACCCTGCATTTAACGTGCCCGCCCCCGGTGCCGAGGATGAGGCGTTCGAGGATTACGAGCTGGCGTTTACCGAGGCTTGGACCAACGAGGCCCCCATCATCACGCCCGACGGCCTTATGACGTTCGAGGGCAGTTACAAGGCTCCCGATAACTCGGACGTGCTGCCCATCACGCACCGCAGCTTCGATAACGATGCCATCATGTTCACCGATACCCCGGGCTCCACGCTCACGCTGTGCGGCCGCAAGTCGGGCCACGGCGTCAAGATCGACTTTGAGGGCTTTAAGTACATCGGCGTGTGGTCTGCCGCCAACGACGCCCCGTTTGTGGCGCTCGAGCCCTGGACCGGCCACACCACCATGGACACCGAGGATGACGTCTTTGAGCACAAGGTCAACACCATTACCTTGGCTCCCGGCGCTACCGATAAACGTAGCTTTAGCGTCACCTTGCTCTAGAGGTTCCGCCGTTCTAACGAACGGCGGACCAGTCGACGCCGCGCGCCACCCGGAGCGACAATTTGTCATTCAAAAGGCAAGGCATGACCAGAAGGTCTATGCCTTGCCTTTTTTATGCCAAGCGGTGCATGGGGGACAGGTTGCTTTGCGCCAATCGTCCTCGTGTGTCTATTAATTTTTCGCGCACATGCCGCGCTGCTGGTTGCGGGCGTATATCCTGTCTTATTGTCAGTAACGCAAAATAGGGAAGGCACCAGATGCAACCTCGGCAACAGCGCGGCATGCAGACCCAGCCGGTATGCAGCCGTCGCATCTTTTTGGGTAGCGCTCTCGCTGCGAGCGCTTCTGTCGTCGCCGGCGCACTTGCCGGCTGCCAGCGCCCCTCCACGCTGGAAGTAGTTCAGCCCACGACGGGCGGCGATCGCGACGACCTGTCCGATTCCGTTATCGGCAAGGACAAGATCCGCATCGGTATGGAGGCGGCCTACGCCCCGTACAACTGGCAGGTTTCCGAAGCCAGCGAGTTCACCATTCCCATCGACAACGTGCAGGGCGCCTATGCCGATGGCTACGACGTGCAGATCGCCAAGATCGTCTGCAAGGCCCTCGGTGGCGAGCCCGTTGCCGTCAAGCAGAGCTTCTCGGGCCTCATCGATTCGCTCAACAACGGCCAGATCGACCTCATCATCGCCGGTATGAGCGCCACGCCCGAGCGCGAGGAGTCGGTCGGCTTTTCCGACCCGTACTTCATTGGCTACTTTGGCCTGTTCGTAAAAGAGGGTTCCCCCTACCAAAACGCCACCAAGCTTAGCGACTTTAGCGGTGCCACGGTGCTCGGCCAAAAGGACACCATGCTCGATACCGTCATCGACGAGATCCCGGGCGTCGTCCACAAGAACCCGGTCGATTCGGTCCCCACGGTGTTCTCGAATCTGCTGCAGGGCACGTGCGACGCCGTGACCTACAACACCGAGAACGAGAAGGGCTATATGGCCCAAAATCCCGGTATCGTCCCCATCCATTTTGCCGAGGGCGAGGGCTTTAAGCAGGAGGTCGCGGCAAACGTCGGCTGCCGCAAGGGCTCGGACAAACTGCTTAAGCTCATCGATAAGACACTCAAGGGCATTAGCCAAGAGGAGCGCGACCAAATGTGGGACGCGTGCCTCGACCGTCAACCGGCATAGGGAGGCAGCATGAAAACCATCAATCGTCTGGCCTCCTTTATCAAGGCCGACCACCGTTATGTGTACCTGGGCACGAGCGTTATCGCGGCGCTCGGCCTGGCGTTTAGCCAGCGCAACCCCACGCCGCTGAGCTTCTTGGCTCCCACGGGCGTGTTCCAGGATTGCCTTTGGGCGATTCTTTGGGCCTGGCTCGTCGTGTCGGCGGCGGCGCTGGTCACCAAGCTCATGCACTGGAACGACTATCGCGAAACGTCGCCGTTTGCTTCCGAGCGTTTTCGTCGTGGCGCACGCTTAGGCAGCTACGTCGTGGTTGCCATCGCGGCGATCTTCTTTGTCGACCGTTGCGTCATGTCGTTTATCGATCTGGTGCAGGTGAGCATTGTCTCAGACTCCAACCCCAGCGACTTTTTGTCGAGCCTGGTCTACATGACCTACAAGAGCGGGGACTTCTTTATCCGCGGTATCGAGATCACCATCGCACTTGCGACCCTTGGTACCGTCATCGCCTTTTTCCTGGCGCTGCTCTTTGTGTTCCTGCGTATTCAGACGTTCGACCGCGTGGATAACGATCTCA
>CABURR010000055.1 GCA_902493985.1 uncultured Collinsella sp.
ATTCATATGGTTTTAGTATAGGAAAAGGAATTTCTCGGGGCCGCCTCTCGGCGGCCTTGCGAAAAACAAATCCAAGTTAGACCATTTCAAATGGTTCGATGTCTGCCCGGATGCGACACTCAATGTGTCCATCCTCGCAGTATCCGGTTCTCAAGGTGCACGCCTGCGCGGCTGATCCGGTTCCACCGGGCCGCGCGGCAAGGAGATATATTGCCAGACCGCGAAGCCCTGTGGGACGTCAATTCCACTCTTCACAAGTCCTACACAATATATTGCTTCCTATATAAGTCATAGAAAGGCTGGTGCGGAAATACTGCACGTATCAGATGATGACCCTTTGGTTCAGGAATATATAGAGATCGGTCACCTGTAAGTGTTTATCTACCCGCGCTTTTAGCAATGTAAACCGCGCTTCAGATAAAAAGAGGGAGCGCCGCGCACAACGCGACACTCCCCTAGCGATTCAAGAGAATCTATTAGGCCTCGAGAGCCTTCTTGGCGATGGTAGCCAGCTCGTTGAAGGACTCGATGTCCTCGTAAGCCATCTGAGCCAGGACCTTGCGGTCGAGCTCGATGCCGGCAACCTTCAGGCCGTGCATGAACTGAGAGTAAGAGATGTCGTTCAGGCGAGCAGCAGCGTTGATACGGGTGATCCAGAGAGAACGAATCTCGCGCTTCTTGTTGCGGCGATCACGATACTGATACTGCAGGGAGTGCTGGACCTGCTCTTTTGCATGCTTGTAAGTACGCGAAGCGGCACCGTAGTAACCCTTCGCACGGTGCATAACGGTACGGCGCTTCTTCTTGGCGGCAACAGCGCGCTTAATACGTGCCATGTTCTATCAACTCCTAGACGGTAAAACGAAAAACGGGAACTCGAACTTAGGCGAGACGCGACTTGATGACCTTGCGGTCGGCAGCGGCGATCTCGGTCTCCTGACGGAAGCCACGCTTACGCTTGGTGGACTTCTTGCTCAGGATGTGGCTCTTGAAAGCCTTGGCGCGCATAAGCTTGCCGGTACCAGTCTTGCGGAAACGCTTCTTGGTGCCGCTGTGGGACTTCATCTTAGGCATGAAATACTCCTTAATCGGTTACAGAACACTAGTTACTTGGTATCGCTTGCCGCTTTATCCTCATCGAAGGCGCCCTTAATCGGGGCGAGCAGCATAAGCATGTTACGGCCTTCCATCTTAGGCTTGGACTCGACCGTAGCGTAAGGCTTGAGATCCTCGGCGAGACGCTCGAGAACGTTAAGGCCCTGCTCCGGGTGAGCCATCTCACGGCCGCGGAACATGATGGTGATCTTAACGCGTGCGCCCTTCTTGAGGAAACGCAGAACGTGGCCCTTCTTGGTCTCGTAGTCGCCAACGTCGATCTTGGGTCGGAACTTCATTTCCTTGACCTCGACCTTGGACTGGTTCTTACGAGCAGCCTTGGCCTTCATGGCCTGCTGGTACTTGAACTTACCGTAGTCCATGACCTTGCAGACCGGCGGCTCCGCGTTGGGAGCGATCTCGACCAGGTCGAGACCCTGATCGTCGGCGACGCGCTGGGCATCGCGGATGGCGAACAGGCCGAGCTGAGAGCCATCGACGCCAATCAAACGGCACGAAGATGCAGTGATCTCGTCGTTGATGCGGGTGTCATCAGACTTAGCTATTTTCCCTACCTCCATTCATAAAAAAATAACCCGGCGCTTCTCAGCAACTAGGTCGTACACATAGGCTTCCTCGATTTGAGGAAGGGAATCTAAGTTGTATGACCAGTCAGCTGCTCATTGGCGCCAAAAGGTGGGAACCCTCGGGTTCCTCTTTAGGGCATTGCGGGAACAACGCCTTGCGAATAATAACACGTACAGCGCGTTATCACATTACGTACACGAAAAAGGGGCCTTGACCCCCTTGAACGCTCGCTTGCATGTATGGTGCCCGAGGCGAGACTCGAAGGGCCTTCGCTTCGCGAAGCCCCGGGCTTCGGACGCGCGGCGCCCTCGCCACGCTCCGCTACAAACAGGCCGCAGGCCTGTTTGCATAACGCTTCGCGCGCTCACGCGAGTTCGGCACGAAAAAGGGGGCCGCAACCCCCTTGAACGCTCACTTGCATGTATGGTGCCCGAGGCGAGACTCGAACTCGCACGTTGTTGCCAACGGTGGATTTTGAGTCCACTGCGTCTGCCAATTCCGCCACTCGGGCACGTAATGCGTGAGTTAGTTTATCACAGCTTTCTACCGATTAGTCCGAAAATGGAACTTCGAACATTTCGATGAGTTCGACCGAACGGAGCATCTCGCGCTGGCGGCACCCGCGTCCGTTAACCAAGACTTCGCCCATCTGATTGTCATAGGGATCCTCACGCATGCCATCGAAAGCGGGCACAAACTCGGCCTGGAATCGATCGTTGGCCACCATACGCCACGGGTCGAGATTGCCAAAGTAGTGACGACGACGCCACTCCTCCCCCATCCTGCGCGCCGAGGAGCCAAACGATACGTCGGCGTTAAGCCAACCGGTCTGTGGCGTATAGAACTCAGCCCAATCGTGCGGCCCCACCGAATCGGGCGCAACATACAGGCCGCTCTGCCAACGGGCGGGCACACCCGCGATGCGGCACATGGTGATAAACGTAAGTGCCATAACGCCACAATCACCGCGGAGCAAGTGTGCACAGTCATCGGCAATAGATCCCAAAAGCAGGTACGGTGGCTGATAGCGATAGTCGATATGCTGTGTCAGATAATCATAGACAGCACGAGCGCGATCGAGCGGATCCTCGAGCCCGTCAATAACACGCTCCGTCAGCTGTCGCAGGTACGGCGTAAACGCAATGTGCGGACGGTCCTCGGAAGTCTCCTCGGGCAGAGGCGCGTCCATACAGGGATGCGATGGGAGCGCGCCACCATAGATATCGCAATAGGCGGCATCGATGTGATAGCGATAGGTCACCGAGAATGAGCGATCGGTCGAGGAGACCCACGAGGCAGTGCGCGCCGAGGCGTTTGCGGGAGCAACGACCCCCTCCGGCGTCATATCAAGCATCTCGACCTGAGACTGCTGGCGGCAGGCGGCGGCAATGGGAAGCCACGCG
This sequence comes from uncultured Collinsella sp., assembly GCA_902493985.1. Classification (GTDB taxonomy): domain Bacteria; phylum Actinomycetota; class Coriobacteriia; order Coriobacteriales; family Coriobacteriaceae; genus Collinsella. Next base: position 3,087 of record CABURR010000055.1, read on the forward strand.
CGAACGGTCTCCCCCTCCAAAGCACCGGGGACAGACACGCATGCCTTAAGCGTAATGGTGCGAGACAGCCCGCCCTGCGACTCCATCTCCTCGAGCATCTGGTTGCGCAGCGCAATTCCATCCGCAGAATCGGGACGCAGACCCGGAACCTCCTTGGGATACACGCGCAAAGAATCAAGGAAGTTATCGAGAACGAACAGCTGACCATCGATAAAGCGCCAGTCAATACGTTTGCGATCGATCAGGTCGTCAAACTGCTCTTCGGTAAACTCAGGCCACTCCTCGCGGATCATCTCGATAGCCCGATCACGCGACACCGAAAAATAAAGCGGCGTCTCGATCATGCGATACCGCTCGGCGCGAACGCAGGCAGCCAGCGAAGGCTCAGGGTTCTGCTCCAAAAGGCGATCGCAGGCGGCAACAGCCTGCGTCAAATACCCGGCATCCTTAAGACGAAGAATCTCGGGCGGCAGTCCAATATCGAGATGGCGAAAGTCATCGCAGCAAACATCAACAGAGCAACCAACAGGACCCTCGTCAATAACCTTCCCATCCGAAGGCAGCACATCAATAACAGCCATACCAAACTCCAAGTCATTAGAACTCTCGAAGCCCATTGTAGCGAGATAAAAAAGAAAGCCCCAACAAAGGGGCTTTCAATACCGATAAACGGTACCTATAAAAATGAATTCAGCCCAGTAACCCTGTAGCGAGTTAACGAAGGAGGCCCCGTTCACCCGGAGCTTTTCCCATTGCGTGACTTCTGGCAAAGCCAGTAGCCCTCTTAATTCAGACTCGTAACCCTGCGGCGGTAAACGAAGGAAGCCCCGTCCCCCGGAACTGTTTCCTTGGCGCGACTTCTAGCGAAGCCAGGTGAGCGCAAAGGAAACAGTGTAGGGAGACGGGGCTTCCGGCGGGAAGTTTAGCGACGCTTACGCCTTGTTGACGGAGCCAAACTCCTCCATGAGCTCCTTGGTGCGAGCAACGATGTTGTCGCGACCAGGCTTGAGGAGCTTGCGGGGGTCAAAGCCCTTGCCCTGCTGATCCTTGCCAGCCTCGATGTACTCGCGGACGCCCTTGGCGAAGACGAGCTGCAGGTCGGTGTTGACGTTGATCTTGGAGATGCCCAGGGAAATGGCCTTCTTGATCTGATCCTCGGGGATGCCGGTGCCACCGTGCAGGACGAGGGGCAGGTCACCGGTCTGGGCCTTGATCTCGCCCAGGCGCTCGAAGGAAAGGCCAGCCCAGTCGGCAGGGTACACGCCGTGGATGTTGCCGATGCCGCAGGCGAGGAAGTCGACGCCCAGGTCAGCGATCTGCTTGCACTCAGCAGGATCAGCGAGCTCGCCGCTGGAGGTCACGCCGTCCTCGGTGCCGCCGATGCCGCCGACCTCGGCCTCGATGGACATGCCCTTGGAGTGGGCAAGCTCAACGAGCTCCTTGGTGCGGTCAAGGTTAAGCTGGAAGGTCTCCTCGTGAGAGCCGTCATACATGATGGACGTGAAGCCGGCCTCGATGCACTTGAAGCAGTCCTCGTAAGAACCGTGATCGAGGTGAAGGGCGACGGGAACGGTAACGCCCGTGGCCTCGACGGCAGCCTTGACCATGTCGGCGCAGACCTTGAAACCGCCCATCCACTTAGCGGCACCAGCGGTGCACTGAAGGATCAGCGGAGACTTGGCCTCCTCGGCGGCCTGGAGAATAGCCAGGGTCCACTCGAGGTTGTTGGTGTTGAAGGCACCGAGACCGTACTTGCCGGCCTCGGCCTTCTTGAGCATGTCTGCTGCGTTGACGAGCATAAAAGAAACCTCCTGTAAGGTTGCTCCGATAACGCCTGTGATTTTACCACGGCGTATCCGAGCATAAACGTTCGTTTGTTCACGAATATCGTCCAAACAGACTTTTTTTGACCGTTTGCCCTACGGAATCGACCCGTTGGGGAAAATATCTTGACGTTTGGACGCTTCTCATGCTTCAGAAGCTGACTGCAAAGCTACATCTGCATGAAAGGGTTCTGCATAAGCTCGCGTGCCACAGTGGTCGAATCGCCATGGCCGGTTAGGCAAACGGTATCGGGCGGGAGAAGCCGGGCGAGCTTGGAGAGCGAGCGCAGAATCGCCGCCTCGTCTCCGCCGGAAAGGTCGGTACGGCCGTGGCTGCCCGGGAATAGTGTATCGCCCACAAAGGCAATGTTCCCCTGCTCGGTGGCAGCAAACAAGACAATGCCACCCGGCGTATGCCCGGGCGCCTCGATAACCTGCAGGCAAATGTCGCCTAGCTCAATGGTATCGCCCTCGGCAAGCAGCCGCGTCGGCTCGCCCGGATCGGGCGTCTCGATGCCCCACATCACTCGCTGCTCCTCTATATTCGCATGCGGCACAGTCGCATCCTTAACACACAGCTCGTACAAGGCGTCAGCGCCAACGGCGGCCCGAACTCCGGCTACACCGCCAACATGGTCGGCATGACCGTGCGTGCAGACGGAACCGAGCACATGCACGCCAGGGTGTTCGGCTCGGATGTGCGCAACGAGGTTTTCGCCTTCCCAAGCGGGATCGATAATCAAGCATTCGCCACTCGAAATAACGACGTAACTGTTGGTCTGGATGGGCCCGTTTACAAGCACCTCAATCGAAGCCGTACCCCGAGGGGTTAAGTCCAAAGCCGCAGCGTCCATGCGTGCGCCCTCCTTCTATAAACGTCGAGGCATCAAACGATGCCCCGAACGTAACCAATATCATTACTGTCGCGCGCTCGTCACGCCTATACGCGACGCTTGAGCTGAGCCCCACCCTCGCCAGGCATCAAACGGCGTGCATCGTAGACCGAGTCGACGCTGCTAATCGATGCCAGCAGCGGATCCAGACCACTCGCGTCCGAGATCTCGACCATAAAACGCAGGGTCGCAATGCCCTCGCGGTTGGTCGAGGTGGCGGCGGAAAGGATATTGCCGCCTGCATCGCCAATGGCGATGGTGACGTCCTTGAGCAGGCCCATACGATCCAGGCACTCGACCACAATCTCGACCTGGAAAAGCGTATCGGCAGCACCATCCCACTCTACGTCAATCATGCGCTCGGGGTGCTCCATGAGGCCCTTGACGTTGGGGCAGTTGGCACGATGCACCGAGACACCTCGGCCGCGCGTGATGAAGCCGACGATATCGTCGCCCGTCACCGGATTGCAGCAATGCGCCAGACGGACCAGCAGACCGCTGTTGCTCTCGCCCTTGACGATAATGCCGTTGCTCGCGCTCTTGCCGCGCTTTTGCGGCTTGCGGTTGGAGCCGCGGGCAGGCTGCTTGACGACCTCGGCGATAGCCTCGGCCTTGGTGAGCTGTTCCTCGGGCTTGGGGTCCAAGATTTGCTCGACCTTATTGCCCACAGCGCGCGGGGCGACCTTGCCCGCGCCAACGGCTGCAAAAAGGTCCTCGAGCTGCTTGAAGTTAAACTGCTCCGCCACGGCGTTGAGCGCACGCGTGGATCGCGGCGTAGAGATGCCATACCCGCGCTTGCGCAGGTCCTTGGCCAGGATATCGCGGCCGGCAGCAGCGTCATCGTCTTTGGTCGCGGCGGCGAAGTAACGGCGAATCTTTGACTTGGCCGAAGGCGTCTTGACGATCTTGAGCCAATCGCGCGACGGCTTAGAGCTCTTGTTGGTCAGGATCTCGACACGGTCACCCGTCTTGATCTCGTGCGTGAGCGGCGCCACCGCACCGTTGATCTTGGCGCCGACACAGTGGTTACCGACCTCGGTATGAACGGCGTAGGCAAAGTCGAGCGGTGTAGAGCCGGCACGAAGCGCCATGACCTCGCCCTTGGGCGTAAAGACAAAAATCTCCTGGTCAAACAAGTCGACCTTCAGCGAGTGCAAGTATTCCTTGGCATCGGTGATCTCGTCAGACGCCGCCCAATCGAGTGAATGCTTAAGCCAGTTAATCTGGTCGTCTAGACGCTGGGCATCATTGGTCTTAGACGCAGACGATCCGCCCGACTTCTTATAGAGCCAGTGGGCGGCAATGCCGTACTCGGCCTGCTCGTGCATCTCATAGGTTCGAATCTGAATCTCGAGCGGGCGGGCCGTGGGGCCGATAACCGTCGTATGGAGCGACTGGTAGTTATTGACCTTGGGCATGGCGATATAGTCTTTAAAGCGACCGGGCATGGGATGCCACAAGGTATGCACGGCACCAAGCGTGGAATAGCAATCGCGCACCGAATGAGTGATGACGCGCAGCGCCACCAGGTCGTAAATCTCGGAGAACTCCTTGCCCTTGCGCTTCATCTTTTGATAGATGGACCAATAGTGCTTGGAACGACCGTTGATCTGAAAGCCCTCCAGGCCAATGCGATTGAGCTCATCGGTGAGCGTCTTGATGGTCTCGGCCAGATAACGCTCGCGAACCTCGCGCGACTCGGCTACCATGCGCGCGATGCGCTGGTAGGCATCGGGCTCCAAGTAGAAGAAGGACAGGTCCTCGAGCTCCCACTTGATAGAGCTCATGCCCAGGCGGTCGGCCAGAGGCGCGTATACGTCCATGGTCTCGCGCGCCTTAAACAGACGGCGGTCCTCGCGCAGGGCGGCAAGCGTGCGCATGTTATGCAGGCGGTCGGCGAGTTTGACGATGATGACGCGGATGTCCTTGGACATGGCAAGGAACATCTTGCGCAGCGTGAGGGCCTGCTTCTCGTCCATGCTGTCGACTTCGATGTTGGTGAGCTTGGTCACGCCATCGACGAGCTCGGCCACCGTATCGCCAAACAGGCCGGAAACATCGGTAAGCGAGGTCTCGGTATCCTCGACGGTATCGTGCAACAGCGCGGCGCACACCACATCGCAGTCCATCTTGAGGTCGGCCAGAATGATAGCTACCTCGACGGGATGGTTAATGTACATCTCGCCCGAGCGCCGCTTTTGGTTGCAGTGCTTCTCGGCAGCAAAGCAGTAGGCCTGCTCCACCTTGGAGAAGTCGTCCGCGTTCATATATTTGAGGCACAGACGCTCCAGCTTGTCGTAGCTATCCGCCATAATCTCGGGCGGCAGCTCATCGGCATGCTTATAGTGCTCCATCTCCGAAAACGGCTGGAGGGTGGAATCATGGGCGGTACGGGCTGCGGCGTCCATCGAGGTCCCCTTCCCCTAGGCCCGCGGTACGATCGGGCGGTTAACTTTGGCTAGCATATCAGAAGCGCACGAATCGAGTGCCCAACTCCGAAAAGCCGTGAACTCCATGCGCGAGCGCAAGCCCTCCAAATAGCGAATTGACCTGCTTAATTGCACGCGACCGGGGTTTTCCGCCATCGCGATGCGACGCGTATCGTCAAACCCCGAAACGCGGCAGAAACCGAGTTCTTCGAAGATTCCCAGGCCGCTTTCCACCGAGCGCTCGTCGACCGGCGTGCGGGCATCGATGGCAAGACACATCTGCGCAATGTCGATATCGCTTGCGCAGAATGAATCGTCCCCCGTCTTGCCACGGTTGGAGCGCCACATGGTCTGCAGCGCTCGATAGAGCGTGACAAGCTCATCGCGCTCGGGCGCGTAACAATCGAGCAGGCGCTCATTAATACGAGCGTCACGCGACGAATAGAGCAGGTGAATCACGGCGGGCTGTCCATCGCGGCCGGCACGGCCGCTCATCTGGTTAAACTCAATCGCGCCAAACGGCATGTGGTAGAGCACGACATGACGGATATCGGGCAGGTTGACGCCCTCACCGAAGGCCGAGGTTGAAACGATGCAGCTGAGACTTCCGTCTCTAAAGGCTTCCTCAACACGGCGGCGATCGGAGCGCGCAAGCCCGGCGTTATAGAACGCGATCTGGGTCGCACAGTCGGGCACGCGTTTGCGCAACGTCTTGGCAAGCGCCACGGACTGGTCGCGTGAGTTCACATAGATAACGGTCTTCTCCCCCGTCGCCACGATCGACACCAGGCGATTTTCGCGGCTCGCAAGGTCTCGGTCATCCTCGAGCTGCAAGTTCTCGCGCACCGTCTCGTCAACCACCGTGCGGGTAATCGGTAGCACGCGGGCGAGCTCGGCCACAACCGGAGCCGTTGCGGTGGCAGTCGCGGCCATGACAACGGGGTTGCCCAGGGCCTTGAGAATATCGGGCATGTCGAGGTATGCGCTCCGGTCACCGCCCTTGGCAAGGCCGGCATGGTGTGCCTCATCGATAACGACAAAGCCGATACGTCCAGAACGCGCAAAGCGATCGCGATGGATGGAAAGGAACTCAGGCGTCGTGAGAACGATGCCGGTGCGACCCGAAGCCAGGCCGGCAAACACGTCATCGCGCGCGGCTTCCACGGTCTCGCCGGTCAGCACGCCTACGCCAATGCCGAGCGCGGCCATCGTCGACGAGAGGTGATAGGCCTGGTCGGCAACGAGCGCGCGCAGCGGATAGACAAAGATACTCGCACGCCCGCGAAGAACCGCCTCGCGCGCGGCATGCACATGGAAGATAAGAGACTTGCCGCGCCCCGTTCCCATAACGGCCAGAACACTTTGGTGATCGGCCAGGGCATCGAGCGCCTCGACCTGCGCGCGGTGCGGCTGGTTCGATCCGATAAAGCTGTGAATGAGTGAGCGCGTGAGCTCGGTATAGGAAAGCTGGGCAAGCGTCTCGCGTTTACGCGACTCCAGGCGCAGTCCAGAATCCGCCGGTTGTACGCCGCGGCGAAGCTCACATGCCGGGTCGTCAACGCTGGGCGCCGTGGTATCGCGGACCAAGACATCCTTAATCATGAGCTTTGGCTTTACGCGACCTTGCCAATGCTCGGCAACGGCCTCGAACACCAAGTCGACAGCGCTGTCGCAATTGATAAGCCTATCGATCTGCGGCACACGAAACATGATGGCCGGCACGCTCGCGGCGCCATCCGTCGCCACGAAGCGCATATGCTCGCCGGTCTTGCCCACCACGGCGCGATCGCACATCGTCACGCCCTCGGCAGCCAGCAGCGGCACCTTATTACCCTGGCCAAACGGCTCAAGGCGGGAAATCTGCTCGATGGTCTCGATATTCAATTCGGAAAGGTCAACCGTGGCGGCAACCTCGTCGGTGTCCTCAAAGTCCTCGGCGGGAAGCTCGGACAACACGGCGGAAAGGCGACGACGAAACTCATCGAGCTTAGACGCCTCGATGGTCACGCCCACCGCACCGGCATGTCCGCCGCGGCGAATCAGCAGGTCGGAGCAGCGCTCGACGGCTTCGAACAGGTTGACCTTGCCCACCGAGCGACCCGAGCCACGTGCTATACCGTCCTCGATAGAGAAGAGCAACGCCGGCACGTGATATCGGTTGGTAAGGCGGCTCGCCACGATGCCTTTAACGCCCTCGTGCCAGCCCTCGCCACCCACGACGATTGCGCGACCGCCATCATAGGTCTCCTCGACCTTTGCCATGGCATCACGCGTGAGCTCCGCCTCAATCTCGCGACGCTGACGGTTGATCTCCTCGAGCTCGGCCGCCAGTGCACTTGCCTCGATAGGATCGCGGGCAAGCAGCAGGTCGAGCGCCAGCTTGGGATCGGCCATGCGGCCGGCGGCGTTTAAGCGGGGAATGAGCGAGAACGATAGACCGTCCGCCGTAATGGTAGAAAGGTCGGCCTTGGCGAGCGCTGCAAGCGCAATGTAGCCGGGACGAGCCGTCACGCGCATCTGTTGGATGCCCTCGGCGACCAACGCGCGGTTCTCGGCCGTCAATGGCATCATGTCAGACACGGTACCCAGCGCCGCAACCTCAATCAGCGAACGCCAATACGACGGCTTACCCAGACGCTCGCCCAAAACCTGCACCAGCTTGAGCGCCACACCGGCACCGGCAAGTTCGCGTGAGGGGCCCTCATCCTCGAGTTTGGGATCGGTCAAGGGCACGCCCTGCGGCACCTGATCGGACGGCTCGTGATGGTCCGTGACCACCAAATCGATTCCCAAGCTCTCCAGATAGGAAACCTCTTCCTTGGCAGCGATACCGTTATCGACGGTCACGATCAGGTTGGGTTGAGCGAGCTCGTTGACGCGGTCGAGCGCCGCACGCGACAGGCCGTAGCCCTCGTCAAAGCGGTGCGGAATAAACGGCGTGACGTTGGCGCCAAACGAACGCAACGCCTCGGTCAACAGACAAGTCGACGTAATGCCGTCGACGTCAAAATCGCCAAAGACGGCGATGCGCTCGTGGCTGCGAATAGCACGCTCAACGCGGTCGGCGACGACCGCCATGCCCGGAATAACGAGTGGGTCCGCCCAGTCGCGATCGAGCGAAGGCGTCAAAAAAAGCTGGCCTTCCTCGATGGATGTAATGCCGTGCGCAACCATAATGCGCGCCACCAGCCCGGGTATGCCCAGACCAGCCGAAAGCTCCTTTTCGAGCTCGGGCTTTTGCTGAGCGACCGCCCAGCGATGCGTCGTCTTAAGCGATGACATAGGCGCCCACCCCCGATAGGGGCAGGTCGCCGCGATACCTCTCACGGTTCATAGCGATGAGTCCTCTGTGTATACCCGCTTCGGCAGGCAGATCTGTTGAACAGATTTATTATACCGTGCAGCGCGGACGCAAATCGCCGCAGCACACCGCGGTTTCGGTAAACGATGTCGGTAATAGCCTCGAAATAATCGGGCGTTTCAGCCGCACGGACGCATGCGAGCGTCTAGCATATCCATTCAAACGGATTCACGGGCATAGGGAGTCACAAGAGCATATGAAGCAATGGGTTGGACTGGGCAAGTTTCTCGCGGGGTACATGCAGATCATCGTTCCGATTTGCGTGGCGCTCGGCGTGCTCTTTCCTCAGCAGATCGGCGTTCTCAAGCCCATCGTTCCCACCTTGTTTGCCTTTATGACGTTTCAGGGTGCACTCAGTAACACCTTTCACCAGGTGGCCGAGGTGTTCCGCCGTCCCCTTCATCTGATTTTGGCGTTATTTGTCTCGGCCGTGCTCATCCCCATCGCGGCATATGTCATGGGCTCACTGTTCTTTGGCTCCAACCCCAACCTTGTCTGCGGCATCGTGATCGAGTACAGCGTACCCGTGGCAGTCACTGCCTTTATGTGGATCAGCATGTTCGGCGGCAACGGCCCGCTCGCACTCACCATCATCCTGACGTCCTCGGTTATATCGCCCGTGACGATTCCGCTCACGCTCAAGCTCTTGCTGGGTGCCACCGTCGCAATCGATGTTCCGAGCATGATGCAGAACATGGCCTTTATGATTGCCATCCCCGCCATCCTTGGCATCGTAATCAACGAACTTACGCGCGGCTGGGGCCACGAGAAGCTCTCCCCCGCGCTCTCGCCCGCCTGCAAATTTATGATGATGGGCGTCATCGCGTCCAACTCCACCGCCATGAGCGAGTACGTGCTGCACATGAACGCGGTGCGCCTGGAAGTCGCCCTCTTTATTTTGGTCTTCGCCATCAGCGGTTTTGTCGTGGGCATTCTGGTCGCCCGCGCGTTGCACCTGCCGTATAGCGAGACGACCACCATGTGCTTTACCTGCGGCATGCGCAATATCTCTTCGGGCGCCGTCATCGCCACGCAATACTTTCCGGGCGAAGTTGTGTTTCCCGTCATGTGTGGAACGTTGTTTCAGCAGGTGCTCGCCTCGCTTATCGGACACTTCTTTGAGCGTCTGACCGGCGAGGAGCGCGCCGCCCAGCGCAAGCGGGTCGAGGCCGGCCGCGATGCAATGGCGCGCTAAACCGTCCGCAGTGTGCGGGCGCTCACTTTACGATGTGAGCGCCTCCAGATGTGCGCGGAATCGCTCCGCATCGACATCGAGCGTGGTCTCAGCATTGACCTGAGCCAGCCGATACCCGACAAAGTAGGGTGAAACCACCCAGCGCGGAAGCGCCTTGGCAATGGTCCGGCCGTCCATGTGGTAGAAGAACAAGTTGTACGACTCTGCGCGACCACCATGGTGCTCGTTCAGGATATAGCGCAGAGCTACCTGAATCGCATCGGCGAAGAGGTCCGTCTCGGCTTGGTCTCGCGCGCCATCGCTGGCGGCGATTCCCTGCGGGGCTGAAACATTGACCTCAAAGAACCCCATAATCGGTTCGGTTGAGATGTTGACCGCAACCCTTCCCCTCTGCCAAACATCGATGCCTTCAAAGTTGGCTGAGGTCAGCGCCGCATAGCCGTCCTCCTGTTCCAGGCCCACAATCTGCATGTGTGGATGGACGAGGCTGCCGCCCGAAAGTGGGCCTTTGTTCTTGTACATGAGCACACTGCGGTACTGTTGGGAATCGATCATCTGCTGCCAACAGCCCAGGGCAAACCGCATCACATGATGCAGCTCATCCGGTTCATAGGTCACCAG
>CABURR010000056.1 GCA_902493985.1 uncultured Collinsella sp.
CCGGCGTGTTGGCACCACCAGCGTAGTGGCGGCGGGGAGGCACGGTGGCCATTATTCGGTGACCGGGATTGGTCAAAATAGTTTGACTATTAGCGGCTAAAATCGCCCGGCGCTAACACGAGCTTTATTCGATAGCCAATAGTTTTGTATCTCTGGGCCGTTTTTACCGGAATTTCTTTTGAAATAAGAAGCGAGATTAATTTATCCTTATCGATCATTAGCTGTCCTTGCTTGCTTTAACCAGTGCCGCTCTTTGCCTTATCAACGAAGTCATGCGCAATATTTTCGAGTTCGCACCTTCGATATCGTTTGATTCGATTGATTGCGATAGATCACGAAGTGCGCTCGATATTTCATCTTCAATTTGAGCGCTTGCTTCACAACTGGCGGGGTCGGCAAAGCTTGAAGTTTCCAAGAGGCTGGTCATTGATGCGCGCAACTCTGAAGGTGATTCATCTAGAAGCAGTCTTAGCTGAAGTTCAAGGTTCTGCATGGATTGCGATTTGCTTGAAACTTGGTTTTCAACAGTAGATGCGTGAGATTCGGAAGCGCCTGTTGCGAAGAGCGTGGCTGTCGCAGCGCTTGCTAGCAGAAAACTGAGAATTGGAATTGCTGGAAGCGCCTCTGTTTTTAACGCGGACCCTAGCATGCCTAACAACAATTGGACTGTAAACGATACGCCAATAACAAGTATCTTTGAGATACCAAATATCTTAAGATTCTTTTGGGGTCCAAATAACAAGGTTGAAACCACCAGGGCGAGCATGACCAAAGAGAATGCGCTCTCAATCCAAAAGGTAGTTGAGGGTCCAAATAAAAGTACGGCCACGCTTTCGATAACTATGAAGAGGGCTACGGGGATTGCTGCAATATATGCCTGCGTGTTCTTCATTATGACCTCCGTGCTCCGCATTCGGGACAGAACTTCTCGGTTCCAGAGAAGCGATATCCACACTCGGAACAGAACTTTGCAGCACTTTGCTGCGAATTGGTATCCGTAGGGATGGGCTGCGTCGCAGACGTGCCAGTCGCTTGTGAGAGTGCATCGGTCATAACTGACCCCATGGTCCCGCCGACACCGGCCATTACGCCCAGGCCAATTCCCATGTTTGCGTATTCGCCAGTCGCTTCGTTTTGGGCCATCTTCTCGGCAACATCGAAGCTGCGTTCCTGTTGATAGGTATAGCCCTCGATTTGCCGTTTTTCTGCGCGTGCTTTTGCGGAGATTACGGTGCGCTGCGCCGCAGTTTCTTGTTCGATAATGCTGACCTGTTGTTTTATCTGTGCTTCGCGTACGTCGGCATATTGCTTGAAATGGAGGTCCTTAAACTTCTCGTATACCGGATCACCTTCGGGTTTGACGATGGCGGTGACCAGCATTTGCGTTAATGAGAGACCGTATGCGGCAAAGTCGGGAAGCAGCTTGTTCTTAAGCGAGTCGGATAACTCTTCAAGGTGTGCATCAAGTTCGAAAATGGAGAGTTTTTGTTCGGTAATTACTTGTGCAAGATGAGTTTTTATTCGAGTTTGCAGGAAAGCTTTGAAATAACTGATCAGCTTGTCCTGGGAGAGCAAAGCTTCGGTTCCAACAAGCTTGAGAAGGAGCCTGCGGGGCTCTTTTACAGCAAGAGCCATCTCTCCGGACGCCCCGAGCGAGAGCGGAAATCCATAAGTCGGTTCCATGAACTGAATCTTGGAATTGGTTCCCCAGCGGATGCCCATCTGCTCGATGAGGTTAACAAAGTAGACCTCTGAGTGAAACGGGCTGACACCACCGGTCGTTATCTTCGAAATGCCGTTCAGTAACGGTAGATTTTGAGTCTCAAGTTCATGCCTGCCTGGTCCAAACGAATCCAAGGCCTGTCCATTAAGGAAGAAAATTGCTTCTTGGGTCTCGTGAACAATGAGTTGCGAGCCCGTATTGAAGTCTTCTGAGGGGTGTTTCCAGATAAAAGTTTGGTTATTGCCCTCATATTTGATGACATCCGTGATGCTCATAGTCACCTTGTTTCCATGGTTAGTAATGTTGATTTGCTAAGATAGCCGTCGTTGCTACGACGGCAAAAGTGGTGCTGAGACCCAGGCGCAGGATGTCGCCGGGGTACAGCTGGGCGGGCGCTCCGGAGCTGATGTCGAGTTCGTTGTTGTCGGCTGTTCGAATCAGATGCGTGCCGTTGGTCGAACCGAGGTCTTGTGCGTACCAAGCATTGTTCTCGGCGAAGATACGGAGATGTCTGGCGGAGACATCCAGCCCAACATCGGTGACAGCGCCGTCTTCGAGTGCGAGCGCTCCGATGGTGGTGCCCATGGCAGAAGGCTCAATGACATAAGGGCCGCCGATGACGAGTTCGTTATCGATCCTGATAAGGCCGATCGCATGTTCGGTGCCCGTTTGTTTTAAATCGCATGGACAGAAAGAAATACTTGAGGGGGTAAACGACCTGACATTCTCTGCGAATTCAAAGCGGTTCCTGATGTACGCGATAGCACGGGCCGGATCGCACCAACAGGCGGTCGAAACAACGAGCGCGATTGAGATAAGAGCCCTGTCATCTTTGTCTGGCTGGCAGCTGACGAGGCGCGAGGCGGCGTTCCGGTAAAGGAGCCCATTGCGCCCACAGACACTGAGCGCTTGAGCCATCGCGTCAGTTGCTGCCGCAATCATGGTATAGATGTCGGCGTTCGAATACCCTTTTTCCTGTAGCTTGTGCAGGATTTGATTCGATGCGCAGGACCAGTCGGTAAAGTAGCGATCTTCTAGGGAGCCCGGCTGCGAGTGCACAATCGTGCGCGAAAGCCAGCTGGTGTCCTGTGCCATTTGGGCGGTAGGCTGTCCATTTGTTAACGGCAGATCGGATAGTAACAGTTCAGCAAGTGCGCGATGGCTCAGGGTAAATGAAGTCTTGAACAGGGAGAACATGACCTCGAGCGGTGTTTGCCGTCTTGGCATGATACTCTCCCTTCCTTGACCTTATTCGCTAAATAAAGGATAAGGGTGCCACTAGCCGATTTTACTGTGCAACAAATTGCACGTCGGCGAGCGGTCGTGCTGCCTGATGCGCTTGCTCCAGAATGAGAGCTGGTTATCTTAGGGGTGCTATACGGTCTCGTTTTGATTAGGATGGCATGACTCACCGCCCTTCGGGAAACTGTGCCCCGGAATGGATAACCAGATTGGGATGTAGTTTCCGCAGTCCCGACCCGTTGCGGAAACGGTGTCCCAGAATCGGCGTTCGAAACGGGACGCAGTTTCCCTTACAAACAGAACAAGGCGCGCTGCCTGCGGTTGATGCAGACAGCGCGCCTTTTGCGTTGAGCTCCGTTGAGGTCCGAAATCGTGGCTTGCGACCTTTAGGAGCGGGCGGCTCCGTCGACGGGGAGCACGGCGCCAGTGACGTAGGAGGACATGTCGCTCGCCAGGAAAACAAAGGCGTTGGCGACATCCTCGGGCTCGCCCATGCGACCCAGCGGAATGGTGGCGATGATGGGCTTGATGACCTCTTCGGGCAGGTTGGCGACCATGTCGGTCTTGGTCACGCCGGGCGCGACGGCATTGACTCGAATGCCCATGGGGGCGAGCTCGCGCGAGAGCGACTGGACCATGCCGTTGACGGCAAACTTGGACGTGGGATAGCCGACGCCGGAGGGCTGACCGTACTTGGCAACCATCGAGCTCGTGGTGGTGATGGTGCCGCCGTGGCCGGCCTCGGTCATGATCTTGGCGGCAGCCTGGTGGCCGTTAAAGACGGCGACGACGTTGAGGTCCATAACTTTGGCGAACTCCTCGGCCGTGTAATCCAAAAGGGGCGAGCGCTGGGAGATGCCGGCGTTGTTGACGACCGTATCGAGACCGCCCATGTCGGCTGCGGCCTGCGTAAAGGCCTCGGTCACGGCCTCGAGTGAGGTGAGGTCGCAGGAGCGGCCCCAGACCTTGGCGTCGGGATAGGCGGCCGCCAGCTTCTCAACGGCCGCGTCGGCAGTCTCCTGGCGCGAGCCAAAGACGGTGACGGCAGCGCCTTCCTCGATAAAACGGCAGGCGATCGCATAGCCGATACCGCGCGTGCCTCCGGTGATGATTGTTTTCTTGCCCTCGAGCAACATGGTGCTTCCTCTCATCGCGGGTGGACATACACGGCACAGCATAGCGGCGGCAAAATACAGCTGCCGTCGCATATCGGCAAACGGTATCCACGGTTGTTGACGAACGGTCAAGTTGTTCAAACGTTAGTCGACCAGTTCGCTCAAAGGATGTAGCAAAAGGGGCTCCCATCCAATCGGATAGGAGCCCCTCATGCGTTATTTGATTTGCCGAGAATCGGGCTAGTTGGCCATGACGCCTTCGGTCCAAGCCTCAACGTCCTCGATGCGTAGGACGTTGGCGACCTCGGCCACGCAGTCGACGCTGGCAAGCTCGGCGGCGGCAGCCTGGACGTCCTTCTCGAGCGCGCGGTGCGTCAGGAAGATGACCGAGCAGGCATCGCTGACGCCCGACTTGCCGTCCTCGACCTGGTTGATGAGCGAGATCGAGATGTTGTGCTTGGCAAAGATGTCGACCGTCTCGGACAGGGCGCCCACGCGGTCGGCGACCTTCAGGCGCACATAGTACTTGGTCTGGAGCTCGTCCATGGGCTTAAAGGCGAGGTTGTGGCCATAGGGTTCAATCTCGGGCAGCGGAGCCACGCCGCGGCTGATCTGCTCGGAGAGCGACAGGATGTCGCCCACGACGGCGCTTGCGGTGGGGAAGGAGCCTGCGCCGGCACCGTAGAACATGGTCTCGCCCACGGCGTCGCCTACCACGTAGACGGCGTTCATGGCGCCGTTGACCTTGGCAAGCATGTGGTCGGCGGGGATCAGCGTGGGATGCACGCGGACGTCGACGCCAGCGTCGGTGTTGCGTGCGATGCCCAGCAGCTTGATGGTGTAGCCGAGCTCGCGGGCCTGGGCAATGTCTTCGGCGCCGATGGTACGGATACCCTGCTGGTAGACATCGTCGGTGGTCACGCGGGTGCCAAAGCCGATGGAAGCGAGGATTGCCGTCTTGCTGGCGGCGTCGAAGCCGTCGACGTCGGCGGACGGGTCGGCCTCGGCATAGCCCTTTGCCTGGGCGTCGGCGAGCACGTCAGCGTAATCGGCGCCCTCGGCGTCCATGCGCGACAGGATGTAGTTGGTGGTGCCGTTGAGAATGCCAGCGATGGTCAGGATCTTGTTGCCCACCAGGTCGTGCTCGAGCGTGCTCACGATGGGGATGCCGCCGCCGCAGCTGGCCTCGCACTTAATCTGCACGCCGCACGCGCGCGCCTTCTCGGCGAGCGTCTCGACATGACGGCCCAGCAGGGCCTTGTTGGCAGAGACGACGTGCTTGCCATTCTCGAAGGCGGTGGTGAAGATTTCGGTCGCGGGGTGCTCGCCGCCGATGAGCTCGACGACGATATCGACGGCGGGGTCGGTGACGACGTCGTGCCAGTCGCTCGTAAAGGCCTCGCGCTCAATACCGGCGGCTTCGGCCTGCTCCCAGGCAAGCGCGCAGGCGCGGGTCAGCTTAAGGTCGATGCCGTAGGCGGCCAGGTACTCATCGTGGTGGCTCTTGATCAGACGGGCCACGCCGCCGCCGACGGTTCCCAGACCGATGAGGCCGACGTTCACGGTGCGCAGGGGTTCGCTCATAGATAGCTCCTTCGTGCATCTTATGGATGGATTAACCGCTTAAAGGTTGAGTGCATTCTAGCGTGAAGTGCGGGCGCGTGCTTGCCTGGCAGCGGGAGCAGCACAAAACGCCACCCCCGAAACGCTGCGGAAACATTGGAAACACGCTCGCTACAAACGAACTTCCGTAACAAACTGTCAACGTTTGCACCATAAGGTTTGCCCTGTACCGCAAGACGGCCGCACCGCGGCCAGCGAAAAGGGGGACACCATGTTTAGCATCAACAACGTACTTAACCGCAGGAGTTTCTTGGCTGGCGCTGCGGCGCTCGGTAGCACCGCGGCACTCGCTGGTTGCTCGTCGGGTGGCTCGGACGGCGGCTCCGCCGATGACGGCAAGACCTTCAAGATCGGTGTCATCGGCCCTCTGACCGGCGCCGCGGCAACCTATGGCGTTTCGGCCGAGAAGGGTGCCAAGCTCGCCGCCAAGGATTTCTCGACCAAGGACCTCAAACTCTCGCTTAAGTCCGAGGATGACGTCGCTGACGGCGAGAAGGCCATCAACGCCTTCAATACCTTGTGCGACTGGGGCATGCAGGCGCTCGTCGGCCCCGTTACCACCGGTGCCGCCGTCGCCGTCTCGGGCGAGATCGCCGACGATATGCTCATGGTCACGCCTTCGGCCTCGTCGCTCGACGTTACCAAGGATAAGACCACGGTTTTCCAGGTTTGCTTCACCGATCCCACCATGGGCGCCAGCGCCGCAAAGTTCTTGGCCGAGAAGTACGCGGATGCCAAGATCGCCCTGTTCTACAACTCCGGCGATACGTATAGCTCGGGCGTTGCCGACGCTTTTGCCGAGCAGGCCAAGGCGTCCAAGCTCGACATCGTCGATACCGAGACCTTTAAGGACGACTCTTCCACGAGCTTTACCAACCAGCTCACCAAGGCCAAGGAGGCCGGCGCCACGCTCATCTTTGCGCCGATCTACTACACGCCGGCGTCCGTTTTGCTCAAGAACGCCAAGGACATGGGCTACGATATGACCCTCATGGGTACCGACGGCATGGACGGCCTGCTTTCTGTGGAAGGCTTCGATACCTCTCTTGCCGAGGGCGTACTGCTCATGACCCCGTTTTCGGCTGACGATGAGAAGAATGCCGACTTCGTCAAGGCCTATAAGGATGCCTACGACGAGACGCCCAACCAGTTTGCCGCCGACGCTTACGATTGCGTCCACGCCATCGCCGAGGCCATCGATAGGGCGGGGATTGACATTTCGGCCGACGGTGCCGACATTGCCGGCGACCTTGCCAAGGCCATGCGCAAGATCAAGATCGAGGGCCTGACAGGCGAGCTGACGTGGAATGACGAGGGCCAGGTCGAAAAGCCCGCCACAGCCTATGTGATCCAGGACGGCAAGTACATCGCCGCCTAAGTGCGCATAAAGCGCGACCGGTGAGGCCGTTTTATTCAGGGCAGGGACGCCTGTAACAGAACGGAAACATTACTTTCACACAATAAAGTGGCATTACTGCATAAAGTAATAGAAATACGCAGAATTATGGATAAATGGACAAATCCAAAGAAAAGTTGAAATAATCGCCACTTTCCTTAACTAAAGCGTCTAGTATTTTGCGAACGCCGAACACGGCGAAGGATGGCCTGTCGGGTAACCGAAACCCGACGAGATTTGAGAGGAGAGCCGCATGTCGAGCCTCACCGGTAAGTCATTGAACCCTGTTATGAATCGCAGGAGCGTTATCGCGAGCGCAGCAGGTCTGGGGGCGATGTCCATTCTAGCTGGTTGCTCCTCCAACGGCGGCGACAGCGGTTCCGCTTCAAGCGACGCTTCGTTTAAGATCGGTACCATCGGCCCGCTGACCGGCGCCAACGCGTCCTACGGCAAGTCCGTTACCCAGGGTGTCGAGCTTGGCTGCAAGGATTTCTCGACCAAGGAGCTGCCGCTTGCCAGCAAGGCCGAGGATGACCAGGCCGACGGCGAGAAGGCCGTCAACGCCTTCAACACCCTGCTCGACTGGGGCATGCAGGCCCTCGTCGGCCCGACCACCACGGGTGCGTCGGTTGCCGTTGCCGCCGAGTGCGGTAACGACCCCAAGACGTTCATGATCACCCCGTCCGCGTCCTCCGAGGACGTCACCGACGGCAAGGATTGCGTCTTCCAGGTTTGCTTCACCGACCCCAACCAGGGTGTCAACGCTGCCAAGTTCCTGGCGCAGAAGTATGCGGACGAGAAGTTCGTGCTGTTCTATAACTCCGGCGACGCCTATTCTTCGGGCATCGCAGATTCCTTTAAGGCCCAGGCCGCTGAGTCCAAGCTCGAGATTGTTGACGAGGAGACCTTTAAGGACGACTCCGCCACGAGCTTTACCAACCAGCTGACCAAGGCCAAGCAGGCCGGCGCCACCATGATCTTTGCGCCGATCTACTACACGCCGGCGTCCGTCCTGCTCAAGAACGCCAAGGACATGGGCTACGACGTCAAGATGATGGGCTGCGACGGCATGGACGGCATCCTGGGCGTTGAGGGCTTCGATACCTCTCTTGCTGAGGGTCTGCTGCTCATGACCCCGTTCTCCGCCGACGACGAGAAGAACGCCGACTTCGTTAACGCTTACAAGGATAAGTACGGCGATACCCCCGACCAGTTTGCCGCCGACGCCTACGACGGCGTGCACGCGGTGGCCGAGGCCGTCAAGGAGGCCGGTCTTGGTGTCGACGCCGATCCGACCGAGGTCGCCGAGAAGCTGTCCAAGGCTATGCTCAAGATTACCGTTGACGGTCTGACCGGCAAGCTCACCTGGAACGATAAGGGCCAGGTCCAGAAGGAGCCCACGGCGTACGTCATCACCGACGGCAAGTACGTGCAGGCCTAATTGGCCGCCTTACATAGAGCGGTTTTGATCCCAAGCAGGGGAGGTTTTGGCCTTCCCTGCTTGCTTGGTATCTAGGGACAGTGTAACGTCCCTGTTTCATACATTAACTGGAAACCTATTCGAAAGGGGGATGTGGAACATGACGGTCTTTATCCAATACCTGGTCAACGGCCTGTCCATGGGCAGCGTCTACGCCATCATCGCGTTGGGCTACACCATGGTCTACGGTATCGCCAAGATGCTGAACTTCGCTCACGGCGACGTCATCATGGTCGGTGCCTATGTCTCGTTCTGCGCCACGTCGTATCTCGGCCTCCCGGGCTGGGCATCTGTAGTTCTCTCTTGTGTGGTCTGCACGGTTCTCGGTGTTCTCATTGAGGGTCTGGCCTATAAGCCGCTGCGCCAAGCAGGCCCGCTGGCCGTTCTGATCACGGCCATCGGCGTGTCTTACTTCCTGCAGAACGCCGCGCAGCTTCTGTGGGGCGCCACGCCCAAGAACTTCACTTCGCTCGTCACCTTCCAGGTGCCGGAGTTCTTGGCCAAGTTTAACGTAAGCGCCGTCTCGCTCGTCACCATCGTCGCCTGCCTGGTTATCATGGCCGGCCTGATGTTCTTTACAGGTAAGACCAAGATGGGCAAGGCCATGCGCGCTGTGTCCGAGGACAAGGCCGCCGCTCAGCTCATGGGCATCAACGTCAACCGCACCATCTCGATGACGTTTGCCATCGGCTCTGCCCTTGCCGCCATCGCCGGCGTGCTCCTGTGCTCCTACTCGCCGGTGTTGCAGCCCACCACGGGCGCCATGCCTGGCATCAAGGCCTTCGACGCTGCCGTTTTCGGCGGCATCGGCTCCATCCCCGGTGCCTTTGTCGGCGGTATTCTCATCGGCATCATCGAGGCGATGGCGCAGGCTTACATTTCCACGAGCCTTGCCAACTCCATCGTCTTTGGTGTTTTGATCATCGTCCTGCTCGTCAAGCCTGCCGGCCTCTTGGGCAAGTACGTTCCCGAGAAGGTATAGGTGAGCGTTATGAAGTTTCTTAAAGACAAGCAGACGCGTCACGACTTTGTCACGTACGCCATGTGCGTTGTGGCGTTCGCCATCGTCTTCTTTATGCAGTCTAACCACATGATCCCGCGCATGATCGCCGGTCAGTTGGTTCCCATCACGGCCTATATCGTCATGGCAATCTCCCTTAACCTCGTCGTCGGCATCGCGGGCGACTTGTCGCTGGGCCACGCGGGCTTTATGAGCGTCGGTGCCTATACGGGCATCGTCACTGCCGTCGCGCTGGAGAGCACCGTTCCGTCCGATCCGATGCGTCTGATCATCAGCATTGTGGTCGGCGCTATCGCCGCTGCCATTCTGGGCTTCTTGATCGGTATCCCGGTCCTGCGCCTGAGCGGCGACTATCTGGCCATTGTGACCCTGGCTTTTGGCGAGATCATCAAAGAGGTCGTCACCTGCCTCATTGTGGGCGTCGATTCCCGCGGCCTGCATGTGATCTTTAACATCACGGGTAACTCCACGATCGACGACCTGCACCTGCTCGAGGACGGCACCGCCATCATCAAGGGCGCGCAGGGCGCATCGGGCGTGTCGACCTATTCGACCTTCCTTGCCGGCGCAATTCTGGTTATGGTCGCGCTCGTGATTGTGCTCAACCTGGTTCGCAGCCGTACCGGTCGTGCCATTATTGCCGTGCGCGACAACAAGATCGCTGCCGAGTCCGTGGGCATCTCCGTTACCCAGTACCGCATGATCGCCTTCGTGGTTTCCGCTGCCCTCGCCGGTGCTGCCGGAGCCCTGTTC
The DNA here is from genome assembly GCA_902493985.1 of uncultured Collinsella sp. Lineage (GTDB taxonomy): Bacteria > Actinomycetota > Coriobacteriia > Coriobacteriales > Coriobacteriaceae > Collinsella. The sequence continues at coordinate 10,354 of CABURR010000056.1, forward strand.
GGCGGTAACTTCTCGCAGCTTTCCGCCACTAAGTTCGACTTCAATACGTCCATCCTCATTCTGGTGTTCGTGGTCCTGGGCGGCCTGGGCAACATGCGCGGCTCCGTTATCGCCGCGGCGCTGCTCACGGTGCTCCCCGAGCTGCTCCGTCAGTTCTCGGACTACCGCATGCTCATCTACGCCATCGTGTTGATTCTGGTCATGGTCTTTACCAACAACCCACAGCTCAAGGCGTTCTTCGCACGCATTAAGGACCGCTTTGCTTCCAAGAAGGAGGTGGCAGCCGATGCCCAGTAAGTTTGAGTTCAACAAGGGCAAGATGGTCCCGTATCCTTCTGGCGCCATCGTTCCCGACCGCGACCTGGGTCAGCGCCCGGCACTCGAGTGCATCCACCTGGGCATTGAGTTCGGTGGCCTTAAGGCAGTTGACGACTTTAGCCTGACTATCGGCAAGACCGAGATCGCCGGTCTGATCGGCCCCAACGGTGCCGGTAAGACCACGGTCTTCAACCTGCTCACCAAGGTGTATCAGCCCACGCACGGCACCATCCTACTCGACGGTGAGGACACCTCGGGCAAGTCGGTCTATCAGGTCAACCGCATGGGTATTGCCCGTACATTCCAGAACATTCGCCTGTTCAACACCATGACGGTGGAGGACAACGTCAAGGTCGGTCTGCACAATCAGGAGCGCTACTCCGGTTTTGAGGGCGTGCTGCGCCTGCCGACGTACTGGAAGCACGAGAAGGCTGCTCACGAACGCGCCATGGAGCTGCTGTCCATCTTTGATATGGAGCATCTGGCAAACGAGCAGGCCGGATCGCTGCCTTACGGCGCTCAGCGTCGTCTGGAGATCGTCCGCGCGCTTGCCACCAACCCCAAACTGCTGCTGCTCGACGAGCCTGCCGCAGGCATGAACCCGTCCGAGACCGCCGAGCTCATGGAGAACATCGTTAAGATTCGCGACACCTTTGGTATTGCCATCATGCTTATTGAGCACGACATGTCGCTCGTCATGAATATTTGCGAGGGTATCTGCGTGCTTAACTTTGGTAAGGTCATCGCCAAGGGCACGGCCGAGGAAATCCAGAACAACGACGCCGTTATCGAGGCGTATCTGGGCAAGCAGGATAAGGGGGAGAACTAAATGGCAGAGCCGATGCTTTCCGTCTACAACATCAACGTCTGGTACGGCGCCATCCACGCCATCAAGGACATCTCCTTTAACGTTAACGAGGGCGAGATCGTGGCCTTGATTGGTGCCAACGGTGCCGGCAAGTCCACAACGCTCAAGACCGTCTCGGGCCTGCTGCGCTCCAAGACCGGCTCCATCAAGTTTATGGGCGAGGACATTACCCATACGCCCGCTGATAAGCTGGTTGGTAAGGGCCTGGCTCAGGTTCCCGAGGGTCGTCGCGCCTTTTTGCAGATGACGGTTGAGGAGAACCTGGAGATGGGTGCCTATACGCAGCCCAAGTCCACGGTGGCTCCGGGCCTGGAGCGCGTCTACGAGCAGTTCCCGCGCCTGAAGGAACGTCGTCGCCAGGTCGCCGGCACCCTTTCAGGCGGCGAGCAGCAGATGCTCGTTATGGGGCGCGCCCTTATGAGTAACCCCAAACTGCTTATGCTCGACGAACCTTCCATGGGTCTGGCACCGATTCTGATCGAACAGATCTTCCAGATTGTCGAGGACCTGCACAAGGCTGGCACCACGGTGCTTCTGGTCGAGCAAAACGCGCAGATGGCGCTTTCCATCGCCACACGCGGTTACGTGCTCGAGACCGGCAAGATCACCATGACCGGCACCGGCCAAGAGCTCCTGCACGACGACAACGTCCGCAAAGCCTACCTCGGAGGCTAACCCACCTAACAAAAGGGGCGCTGACTATCTCAGTCAGCGCCCCTTTTTAAGTTGCGGTGAAATAGGGACTGAATACGGGCTCCAGAGGCCAAAAGAGTCCCTATTCCACCGCAACTTCATGGGGATGTGTGACAATGCCCGTCGGAAAACATCTGCTGTCTTTGGGGGTCTATCTATGCTGTACGAGTTTTGTGCCGAGAACTTTGAGCGGGTGCCGGCGGCTATCGATGCCGGTGCAAGGCGTATCGAGCTGTGCGACAACCTTGCCGTTGGTGGCACCACGCCTTCTGCCGGCGTTATCAGCGCTACAGTCAGCTATGCTCACGAGCATGACGCGCGAGTGATGTGCATGATTCGCCCGCGTGGCGGTGACTTTCATTACAACCAAGACGAGCTGCGCATGATGGAGATGGACCTGGGCCTTGCCGTAAGCGCCGGCGTTGACGGCTTGGTCTTTGGCTGCTGCAAGCCCTGCGCTGGCGGATGGGCGCTCGACGAGCTTACGTTGGGCGCCCTCGTGATGGCCGCGGGCTGCGCGACCGAGGAATGCAAGCGTGAGCCCATCGACATCACCTTCCACATGGCGTTTGACCAGCTCTCGCCCGAGGCTCAGCTCGACGCGATTGACACACTCGCCGACTGCGGCATCACACGCATCCTGACGCACGGCGGTGCCGCCGGCACGCCGATCGAGGACAACCTGGAGCATCTGTCGCGTCTTATCGAGTGTGCGGGCGACCGCTTGACCATCCTTCCCGGCGGCGGCATTTCCACGGCCAACCGCGATACCGTGGCGGCGGCACTGGGCGTCTCCGAGCTCCATGGCACAAGGATCGTACCGCTGGAGGTGTAGCCCGTGGCGCTTGTATTCGATGTTCAGCAGGCGAGCGGCAAGCCCGACGACAACCGTCGCCCCGGTACCGCGTGCCCCTTTTGCAACACGGAGGGGCTCATCGACATCATTCGCCGTGATGGCGATTGCATTTGGCTCGAGAATAAGTTCAAGACCCTGCGCGCCACCCGTCAAACCGTGCTGATCGAGTCGGCCGATCACGATGCCGACCTGGTGACCTATGAACCGGATGAGCTGCATCATGTGATGCGGTTTGCCCTGGGCTGTTGGCAGCAGATGATCGATTCCCAACAGTACCGCAGTGTGCTCATGTACAAGAACAAAGGCCC
>CABURR010000057.1 GCA_902493985.1 uncultured Collinsella sp.
GCCTGGCACTCGTCCTCCAGCGACAGGTGCTCAAATTGGGCAAAGTCATCCACGGTCACGTCAATCCCGTGACGGTGCAATAACTCGGGCTGGGCATAGGCCCAAACGGGGGTGCTATTAACCAGCGTGCCGTCGCAATCGAAAATAAAAGCAACCTTGGGAGCGGCGGTATGGGACATAAACGAACCTTTCGATATCAAATGGTAAACATCATGCTAAAAACGTTTTACCAAACGTCAGCCAAACAATTTTGAAACCCAAATTGGTAAAACTGTCAAGAGTTTTACCACGGTAATTCTGCCAGTGGTATAAACATGTCGCTTACCGATTAAACGCCCCCGCAAATCCGCTTTCGTCCATAAAACTAACGCACAGGTGTTATCGTAGTTTCTGCCGAAAGTTCCACCGAGCACGCGAGGTGGAACGAATCACAGAAACTTCGCCGTCCCTTCGATTCGTGCAGCCCTGGACCTTTCGCATCTAGTCACCAAGGCAACACGCTGCCGCGTCATGATGGGATCAAACGTGAGCGATACAAAGCTAAAGCCAGCAACCAAAAAGCCTGCTACCCGTAAAGCCGCCCCGCACGCGCCGGAACTCACTAAGGACGATGTCTATCTGTTTGGCATCGGCACGTGGGAGCGCAGCTGGGAAAAGATGGGCGCGCATCCCGACACGCAGAACCGTACGCGCGGCTGGCGCTTTTGCGTTTGGGCGCCCGACGTAAAGAGCGTCCACGTCATTGGCGAATTTAACGACTGGGATGAGGAAGCCAACCCGCTGGTGCCCGTGCATACGAGCGCTATTTGGGAAGGCTTTATTCCTGGCGCCGAGCAGGGCCAGCTCTATAAATATCTCATCGAGACCAACGAGGGCGAGAAGCTCTATAAGGCCGATCCGTATGCCTTTAAGGCCGAGTGCCCTCCGGGTACCGCCAGTGTGCTGTGGACCCTCGATGGTTACAAGTGGAACGACGCCGCGTGGCTCAAGCGCCGCGCCGACCACAACCACATGTCGCAGCCGCTCAACATCTACGAGGTGCATATTGGCTCGTGGAAGCGCCACGGCGACGCGCCGCAGGGCGAGCCCGACGAGTACGGCAACTACCCCGGTCCCATGGACCCCTTCCCCGCGCAGCGCGGCGAGTTCTACACCTACGACGACCTGTCGGTGGAGCTCGTGGACTACGTGCGCGACATGGGCTACACGCATATCGAGGTCATGCCGCTTATGGAGCACCCCTTCGATGGCTCTTGGGGCTACCAGACGACCGGCTATTACGCCGCCACGTCGCGCTACGGCGATCCGCAGCAGCTCATGCACTTTATCGATGCGTGCCACGAGGCTGGCATCGGCGTGATCATGGACTGGGTGCCCGGCGGTTTTTGCGCCGACTCCCACGGCCTTGCCACTTTTAATGGCCACATGCTGTTTGAGCACGAGATTCACCCCAACTGGGGCACGCACAAGTTTGACTTCGCCCGCGGCGAGGTTCGCTCCTTCCTGGTCTCCAACGTGCTGTATTGGCTCGAGAACTTCCACGTTGACGGCATTCGCATGGACGGCGTGTCCAGCATGCTGTACCTCAACTTTGGCATCGACGATCCGGGCCAAAAGAAGTTCAATAAGTACGGTACCGAGGAGGACCTGGACGCCAGCGCGTTTATCCGCCAGGTCAACTGCGCCGTGGAGGCCCACTTCCCTGACGTGATGATGATGGCCGAGGAGTCCACCGCGTGGCCGCTTGTGACCTATCCGCCGCAGGACGGTGGCCTGGGCTTCCACTACAAGTGGGACATGGGCTGGATGAACGACACCCTGCACTACATGCAGACCGATTTTCCGTGGCGCCCCGGTAATCACGGCCTGCTCACGTTCTCCATCATGTACGCCTTTACCGAGAACTTCATCTGCCCGCTGAGCCACGACGAGGTCGTGCACGGCAAGTGCTCGCTCATCGGACGCATGCCGGGCGACTGGTGGCGCCAGTTTGCCGGCCTGCGCACGCTGGCTTTCTACCAAATGACGCACCCCGGTGCCAAGCTCAACTTTATGGGCAACGAGATCGGCCAGTTTATTGAATGGCGCTACTACGAGTCTATCCAGTGGTTCCTGACCGAGGAGTACGAGACCCACCGTCATCATCAGGCGTTTATCAAGGCGCTCAACCACCTGTACACCGCCGAGCCCGCCCTGTACGAGCGCGGCTACACCGACGACGGCTTTACCTGGATCGACGCGGACAACTCCAAGCAGTCCATCGTGAGCTTTGTGCGCCAGGGCGAGGACGTCGATGACGACCTGGTGATCCTGATCAACTTTGACCCGGCGAGCTACGAGAGCTTCCGCGTGGGCGTGCCGCGCGAGGGCGACTGGGAGGTCATCTTTGATTCCGACCGTCCCGAGTTCGGTGGCAGCGGATACGCCGGTGAGGAGCCCTACACCTGCTCGAGCGAGCCCTATCCCTGGAACGGGCAGATGGACTCCATCGAGATCAAGGTGCCCGGCCTGGCAGGTGTGGTACTCAAGCGTCGCGGTCCCAGCAGCTATAAACCTCCCGTGGTCGAGGAGCCCAAGAAGGCGACGCGCAAGCGTGCGTCCTCGGTGAAACCCAAGACCGCGGCCGCTAAGAAGGCTCCGGCTAAGGCGAAGGCTGCCAAGTCTGCCGCCAAGGCTCCGGCCAAGTCCACTGCGACCAAGAAGGCAGCCACCAAAAAGGCTGCTCCCAAGGCCAAGGCAGCTGCTGTTAAGGCTCCTGCCAAGAAAGCGTAACAAAGGTGTTACCACTGTAATTATCCGCCCCGCGGGGGCGTAGGATACAAGTCATAACCGTTCCGGGAGAAACATCCCCGGGGGAAAGGAACGTATGAATAAGATCTTCGACAACAAGCAGGAGTTTACTGAGCTCTATCGCGATGCCGTCATGAGCATCAGTGGAAAGAGCATCGAGGCCGCCAGCGACCTTGACCGCTTTAATGCCCTGGCCAAGCTCGTGGCCGAGAAGGCCCGCACCGTTGCCACCAAGAGCGACGCCCGTGCAGCGTCCGAGGGCAAGAAGCGCGTGTACTATTTCTCGATCGAGTTCTTGATCGGCCGCCTGCTCGACAACTACCTGCTCAACTTTGGTGTGCGCGACATGGTCGCCGAGGCGCTCGACGACATGGGCTTTGACCTGTCCGTCATCGAGAACCAGGAGCCCGATCCGGCACTGGGCAACGGTGGCCTGGGCCGTCTGGCCGCGTGCTTCCTAGATTCCATGGCAGCCGAGGGCATTGCCGGCTACGGCAACGGCATGCGCTACCGCTACGGCCTGTTTAAGCAGGAGATCGTCAACGGCAGCCAGGTCGAGGCCACCGACGAGTGGCTTACCCACGGCTATCCCTGGGAGGTCCGTCGTCAGGACAAGGCCGTTACCATTAAGTTTGGTGGCCATGTTGAGGGCTTTGAGGAGAACGGCCGCACGTTCTACCGCACGGTGGATACGCAGGACATCCTGGCCGTCCCTTATGACATCCCCGTCGTGGGCTATGCCGGCGAGACTGTCAACAAGCTGCGCGTATGGGCCGCCGAGCCGGTTGAGGAGCACTTCGATCTGGAGGCCTTCAACCGCGGCGACTATGCCCTGGCCGATGCCGAGCGCGCCGAGGCCGAGGCCATCAGCGCCATCCTCTACCCCAACGACGCCGGCGAGCACGGCCGTCTGCTGCGCCTGAAGCAGGAGTACCTGTTTGTTTCCGCCGGCATCTACAGCCTGCTCGACACCTTTGAGAAGGAGCACGGCGAGAACTGGGAGCTGCTGCCGCAGTTTGTGGCCATCCACACCAACGATACTCACCCCGCCATGTGCGGCCCCGAGCTCATGCGCATCCTCATCGACGAGAAGAAGCTCGAGTGGGATGACGCCTGGAACATCGTGACGCAGGTCGTGAGCTACACCAACCACACCATCCTGCCCGAGGCTCTGGAGAAGTGGCCCATCGGCACGTTCTCCAAGCTCCTCCCCCGCGTGTACCAGATCATCGACGAGATCAGCCGTCGTTGGCACGAGTCGTTCGACACCACGCAGGAGGGCTGGCAGGAGCGTCTGCGCCAGACCGCCATCCTGTGGGACGGCGAGATCCGCATGGCCAACCTGTCCGTGATCTGCAGCCATAGCGTCAACGGCGTGGCCAAGATCCACTCCGACATCATCAAGAACATCGTGCTCAAGGACTTCTACGCCCTCACGCCCGAAAAGTTCAACAACAAGACCAACGGCATCTCGCACCGTCGCTTCTTTGCCGAGTCCAACCCCACATACGCCAAGCTCGTCACCGAGGCCATTGGCGACGGCTGGCTGAAGGACGCCTTTGAGCTGGAAAAACTCAAGGAGTTCCAGAACGACACCGAGTTCCTGAAGGCCGTGGGCGCCTCCAAGCGCGCCAACAAGGAGCGTCTGGCCGCCTACGTTAAGGCCGAGACCGGTCTGGTTATTGACCCCAACACCGTCTTCGATGTTCAGGTGAAGCGCTTCCATGCCTATAAGCGCCAGCTCATGAACATCATGAAGGTGATGGACATCTACAACCGTCGCATCGCGGATCCCAACTTCCACGTGACGCCTACGACCTTCATCTTTAGCGGCAAGGCTGCCTCGAGCTACACCTTTGCCAAGGAGACCATCCGCCTCATTAACTCCGTGGCCGACGTCATCAACAATGACGCCCGTGTCAACGAGGTAATGAAGGTCTGCTTTATCCCCAACTTCCGCGTGAGCAACGCCCAGCTCATCTATCCCGCCGCCGAAATCTCGGAGCAGATCTCCACGGCCGGCAAGGAGGCCTCGGGCACGTCCAACATGAAGCTCATGATGAACGGCGCCATTACACTGGGTACCCTCGACGGCGCCAACATCGAGATCGCTGATCTGGCCGGACGCGAGAACGAGGCCATCTTTGGCCTGACCGCGCCCGAGGTCGAGCAGCTTTGGGCATCCAACAGCTACTTTGCGTGGGATACCCTTAACGGCGACCGCGAGCGTCTGGGCCGCGTGATGGACGAGCTCAAGGACAACACCTTTGCGGGTCTTTCGGGCAACTTTGAGAGCATTTACAACGAGCTCATGAACAACAACGACCCCGACCTGGTTATGGCCGATTTCCGCAGCTACGTGGATGCGTGGGAGAAGCTCACCGGCAGCTACGGCGACCAAGAGACCTGGAACCGCAAGGCGCTGCTCAACACCGCCTCCTCGGGCTGGTTCTCGAGCGACCGCACCATTCGTGAGTACCGCGACGAGATCTGGCACGCGTAAAGGCGCGCGAGCTCCCCTATGCCAGCACGGCATTATTCGGTGGGCGCGGCCAGGCGCCGTGCCCACCGCTAATGGGTTAGAAACATCGATGACAGAAGGAGAAATCGATGAGTAAGAAAGAATGCATCGCGATGCTCCTCGCAGGAGGACAGGGCAGCCGATTGGGGGCACTCACCCAAAAGATCGCTAAGCCGGCGGTTAGCTTTGGTGGCAAGTTCCGCATTATCGACTTTTCGCTCTCCAACTGCTCCAACTCGGGCATCGACACGGTGGGCGTTCTGACGCAGTACCGTCCCTACCTGCTGCATGCCTATGTGGGCTCCGGCGAGGCCTGGGATCTGGACAGCCGTGACGGCGGCGTATCGATCCTGCCGCCGTACGAGACGCAGACCGGCGGCGCCTGGTATGCGGGCACGGCCGACGCCATTAAGCAGAACCTCGACTATATCAAGGCCAACGACCCCAAGTACGTCCTGATTCTTTCGGGCGATCACCTGTATCGCATGGACTACCGCAAGATGCTCAAGACGCACATTGAGAACAACGCCGACCTCACGGTGAGCGTTATGCCCGTGCCTTGGGAGGAGGCCAGCCGCTTTGGCATCCTGACCACCGACCCCGAGGACGGTCGCATCATCAAGTTCACCGAGAAGCCCGATAAGCCCGATTCGAATCTCGCGTCCATGGGCATCTACATCTTCTCGGCCGACGTGCTGATCGAGGCGCTCGAAGAGGACGCTCTGGACCAGCGCTCGAGCCACGACTTTGGCAAGGACATCATCCCCAAGCTGCTCGGCGAGGGCAAGCGCCTGTACAGCTACGAGTTCCACGGCTTTTGGAAGGACGTCGGCACCATCGCCAGCTTCCACGAGACCTCGATGGACCTGCTGGGCAACAACCCCGAGTTCGATCTGTTCGACAAGCACTTCCCCATCATGTCCAACATCACCACGCGTCCGCCGCACTACATTGGCCCGGATGGTCGCCTGGACGACTGCCTGGTCTCCAACGGCTGCAAGATCTACGGCACCGCTCGCCACTCGATCCTTTCGACCGATGTCATCATCGAGGAGCGCGCCGTGGTCGAGGACTCCGTGCTGCTGCCGGGTGCGCACGTTAAGAGCGGCGCGCACATCTGCCGCGCTATTTTGGGCGAGAACTCCACGGTCGAAGAGGGCGTGAAGCTCGGCTCTGTCGATACCACCAAGGATACGGCCGTCGTTGGAAATGACGTCGTTATCGGGAAGGGGGAATGATCCGATGATCAATCGCAAGGCCATCGGTTATATCACCGCTAACTACTCTTCGACCTACGGCAGCGTGCTGCTCAAGGACCGCCCCATCGCGTCCGTTCCGTTTTTGGGCCGCTACCGCCTGATCGACTTCCCGCTGTCCAACATGATGAATGCCGGCATTAAGACCGTTGGAGTCGTCATGCCGGGCAACTACCGCTCGCTGATCGACCACGTGGGCTCGGGCAAGGACTGGGGCCTGGACCGCAAGAAGGGCGGCCTGTTCATGGTCCCCGGCAACGCGTATGGCACCACCAAGGGCGGCATGCGCTTCCTGCTGCGCGACATCATCTCCAACAAGACGCTGTTCCAGCGCTCGGACAAGCCCTACGTTGTGATGATGGGCACCAACATCATCTTTAACATGGACCTCAACACCATCATCGACGCGCACGAGAACTCCGGTGCCCAGATGACTGTGGTGTACTGCAAGGCCACGCGCAACGTCGATGACGAGACCAAGCTGCAGATCAACGAGAACGGCCGCCTGACGGGCGTGAGCGCCGGCGTCGTGTATGGCGACAACGCGTCTATGGACTGCTGCATCGTCAACCGCGAGACACTGCTCGAGATCATCGACCACTACCAGGCCGCTGACTATCTGGACCTGCTCGAGGCACTCCAGGGCGACTTTGGCAACATCGACGTGTGCAGCTACGAGTACAAGGGCGAGGTCGTGGGCGTGTTTAGCGAGAAGTCGCTGTATCGCCGCAGCATGGACCTGCTCGACCAGACCGTGGCCGACCAGCTCTTCGACCCCGAGCGCCCGATCCTGACCAAGGCTCACGACGTGCCGCCTTCGCGCTATGCGACCGGCAGCCACGCGTGCAACTCGATCATCTCGGCCGGCTGCATCATCAAGGGCACCGTGCGCAACTCGATCCTGTCGCGCGGCGTCGTGGTCGAGGAAGGCGCTTCGGTGACCAACTCGATCATCAACCAGAGCTGCATTATCAAGAGCGGTGCACGCGTCGAGAATGCCATCCTGGACAAGAACAATGTGGTTCCCACCAACACTGAGCTTCGCGGCACGCCCGAGAACATCCTGGTGCTGGGCAAGGCTCCGTTAACTTCCGACACCACCATCGTACGTTAACGTTGGCACCGCAACATCGCTCGTAACATGTAGAATAGCCGCCCGGTTAGCGCCAGGCGGCTATTCTCGAATTGCAACATGGGAGACAATATGGCTGATTCCAGCAAAAAGATGCAGATCGTGTTTGCCTCGGCCGAGTGCGCACCGTTTGTTAAGACCGGTGGCCTGGGTGACGTGGCGGGCTCGCTGCCTGCGGCGCTTGTGCGCGCCGGCGCCGAGGTTATCGTGATGGTGCCCAAGTACGCCACCATCAAGGACGAGTACAAGGCGCAGATGGAGCACTTCTCCGACTTTTACGTTAGCCTGGGCTGGCGCAATGAGTACTGCGGACTCGAGAAGCTCGAGCACGACGGCGTCACCTATATGTTCATCGACAACGAGCGCTATTTTGCGCGCGACTATCCGTACGGCTTCTTTGACGACGGCGAGCGTTTTGCGTTCTTCTCTAAGGCCATCACCGAGAGTCTGCAGCACCTGCCGGCCGGCTTTGAGTGCGACATCCTGCACTGCAACGACTGGCAGACGGCGCTGGCGCCCGTGTTTTTGCGCGAGTTCTACCAGGGCCTGCCGCTGTACGACCGCGTCAAGACCGTGTTCTCGATCCACAACGTGGCATTCCAGGGCCAGTTTAGCGACACCGTGATGGAGGACATCCTGGGCGTGGCGCATATTCCGGCGGCCGCCTCGCAGCTGCGTTGCGACGCCTGCAGCATTAACTACATGCTGGGCGCGCTGCGCTATGCCGACGCCATCACTACGGTGAGCCCCACCTATGCCAACGAGATCCAGACGCCCGAATTTGGCGAGGGCCTGGACGGCGTGCTGCGCGAGCGTTCTTACGCGCTTCAGGGCATTTTGAATGGCATCGACGTCGCGGGCTTTGACCCGGCGACCGACAAGCGCATTGCCGCCAACTACACCGTGGAGGACCGTTCCGGCAAGGCCGTATGCAAGGCCAAGCTGCAGGAAGAGCTGGGGCTCGAGGTTCGCGACGACCGTCCGCTCATGGTGATGGTCACGCGTCTGACGCGCCAGAAGGGCCTAGACCTGGTCATGTACGCGCTCGACCGCATCCTGGCCGGCGGCGTGCAGGTGGCGGTGCTGGGCACCGGCGACCGCGACTACGAGGACGGCCTGCGCTACTTCCAGGACAAGTACCCCGGCACCATGGCGGCTCGCATCGAGTTCGATCCGGCATTGTCGCAGCGCATGTATGCTGCCGCCGACATGTTCCTGATGCCTTCGAAGTTTGAGCCCTGCGGCCTGTCGCAGATCATCGCCATGCGCTACGGCACGCTGCCGATTGTTCGCGAGACCGGTGGCCTGAAGGACACCGTGCAGCCGTACAACGAGTTTACCGGCGAGGGCACGGGCTTCTCGTTTAGCAACTTTAACGGCGACGAGATGGGCGATGCGGTATTCCGCGCGGCGCGTCTGTTCTGGGATAACCGCGACGCCTGGAACCAGCTGGTCACGCAGGCCATGAGCCAGGACTTTAGCTGGACGCGCTCGGCCGACAAGTATCTGGACCTGTACTTCTTTATGCACCCGGAGATTGAGAGGCCGGCGGCTGTTGTCGACGAGCCTGAGGCTGTTGCTGAGCCGGTGGCCGCAGAGGAGCCCAAGGCCGAGGAGAAGCCGGTTGAGGCTGAGCCCGCAAAGGCCGAGCCTGAGGTGAAGGTTGAGGCTACTCCCGAGCCCGAGCCTGAGGTGAAGCCCGCTACGAAGCCTGCGGCAAAGAAGACCACGACTCGTAAGACGACAGCTAAGAAGGCTACTGCGACCAAGGCGGCGGCAACCAAAACCACCGCTACCAAGACAACGACCACGCGCAAGCGCACGACCGCCGCTGCCAAGAAGGCCGCCGAAGCCGAGGCCGCTCCCGAGGTAAAGGCTGAAGCCGCCGTCGAGGCCAAGCCCGCCGTCAAGGCACCGGCCAAGCCCACTGCCAAGAAGTCGACCGCGACCGCCAAGAAAGCAACGGCCGCAAAGTCGACGACGACCAAGGCTGCCGCTACGAAGGCCGCCGCGAAGACGACCACGAAAGCAGCCACGACCAAGGCAGCCGCAAAGCCGGCCGCCAAGGTCGAGGAGACGCCTGCCGAGTCCAAGGCGGAGGCAGCCGTCGAGGCCAAGCCCGCCGCCAAGACCACCACGCGTAAGCGCACGACGACAGCCAAGAAGACCGCGGCAAAGGTCGCAACTCCCAAGGCAGAGACTAAGCCCGCTACTGCCAAAGAGGAGCCCAAGGCCGAGGTAAAGGCCAAGCCGGCGCCGAAGGCCGCTGAGGTCAAGGCCGCCCCGAAGGCAGAGACCAAGCCCGAGCCCGCCAAGGAGATCCCGGTCTCCCCTGTCACTCCAGCAGCGGAAAAGGCCCCGTCCAAGAAGACGTCCGTCCGCAAGGCAACGGCCACCCGCAAGCGCCGCTAATCCGGACGATCCACAATCTAATCCTCAATAAACAAGGGGTGTCGTTCAGTGCGACACCCCTTGTTCTATAGATGAGGTAAAACGATTTTCTAGGACAACCGTTCGCCGATAGTGAGCGGCTGTAGTTTATACAACTAAAGTACAACGATATACTTAAATACTGTGCGTTAAGCCCATGGCCCGCTGGCCATGAATGTATAGAACTGGACCGTACTATGAGATTGATACACAACAGCCGTCTACCGCAGTTTCGCACTCCGTTTGGCGCTGTGACCACAGGAACTACCGTTGCACTCTCGGTTATTTTGGAGGATGCCGATCCCAACCAGGCAACACTCACCCTGCGTACCTGGGTCGATGAAGTCGGCGAGACCCTGATTCCGATGGAGCACGAAGGCGATGGCATTTTTACCGGCGAGCTCAAATGCACTGAACCGTGTCTTGTGTGGTACAGCTTTATATGCAATATCGAGGGCCAGCCCGAGGTTCGCCTGGGCGCGCCCCAGGGCCGCACCGGCGGCGAGGGCGTAACCTACAACTACGCCGAGGTGCCGTCCTTCCAGATTACCGTCTATAAGCACCGCGAGAACCGCCCCACTTGGTACGAGCGCGGCATGGTGTACCAGATCTTCCCCGACCGTTACGCCCGTGACGAGCATTGGCGCGAGCGCACAATGGCTCAACTCGAAAAACCGCGCAAGGGCATTCAGCGCCGGATGGTCGAGGACTGGAACGAGCCGCCCGTATACGAGCGCGCCGAGGACGGCTCCATCAAGACCTGGGACTTCTACGGCGGCTCGCTCAAGGGCATCCAGGAAGACCTGCCCCGCATCGCCGAGCTGGGCTTTACGGCCATCTACCTCAACCCCATCTTTGAAGCCGCGAGCAACCACCGCTACGACACGGCCGACTACACCAAAATCGATCCGATCCTGGGCACTGAGCAGGACTTTACCGAGCTGTGCCAGGCAGCCGAGAAGCTGGGTATTTCCATTATCCTGGACGGCGTCTTCAACCACACGGGCGACGATTCGATCTATTTCAACCGCTACGGCAACTATCCCGGCATGGGCGCCTGGCAGAGCGAGGATTCACCGTGGCGCGATGCGTTTACCTTCCACGAGGACGGCTCGTACGACTGCTGGTGGGGCGTGGGCAACATGCCAGCCATCAACGAGAAGTCCGAGCTTGTGCGCGAGAGGATCCTTGGCAAGGACGGCGTGATCCGCAAATGGCTGCGCGCCGGTGCCCATGGTTGGCGTCTGGACGTCGCTGACGAGCTTTCCGACGACTTCCTGGCCGAAATCAAAAAGGCCGTGCTCGCCGAGAAGCCCGACGCGCTGCTGCTCGGCGAAGTCTGGGAGGACGCTTCCAACAAGATCAGCTATGGTCACCTGCGTCGCTACCTACAGGGCTCCGAACTCGACTCGGCTATGGATTATCCCTTCCGCGACATGGTCATCGGCTTTTTGATGGGCTACAAGAACGCATATCAGGCTGCCGAGGACATCGAGACCCTGCGCGAGAACTACCCGCGCGAGGCACTGGCCTGCGCACTCAATCTGCTTTCGAGCCACGACCGTCCTCGCATTATCTCGGTGCTCGGCGGCGGCCCAGATGAGTCGCAGCTGCCCGAGAGCGAACGCAGCAAATGGCGCCTGGACGATAACTCGATGGGCCTGGCCAAGAGCCGTTTTTGGCTGGCGACGCTCATGCAGATGACCTTCCCGGGCGTACCCTCAATCTATTACGGCGACGAGTACGGCTTGGAGGGCCTCACCGATCCGGGCAACCGCCGTACCCTGCCGACCAAGGACCAACTCCACGACTTCGACACGCTGGCCATCGTTAAGAACGCGTCTGCCGTGCGCCGCGCGCTGCCCTTTATGGTCGATGGCGAGATCAAGGCCTTTGCGCTCAACGACGAAGTCTTGGCTTACACCCGCACGGGCAAAGACGGCGAGGCCGCGACGGTTATCATCAACCGCAGTCTACGCAATTCACACTGCGTGACGATCCCAGCGCTCGGCGAATGTGCAAGCGACGTGATCAGCGGCCACGAATGCGAAATCCACAACGGCACGGTTACGCTCGACCTGTACCCGCTGGGCTCTTCGATCATCTATCACCATTCCGAGAAGCGCCTGCAGGAGCCGCTCGATCACGGCGCGGGCGTCGTGTGCCACATCACCTCGGTGCCGACCGATGACGGCAAGCCCGGCACAATCGGTGCGCCCACGCGTCGCTTTATCGACCATCTGGCCGCCATGGGCATGCGTTACTGGCAGGTCCTGCCCGTCAATCCCACGGACTTCTTCCGCTCCCCCTATGCCGGCCCCTCTGCCTTTGCAGGCAATATCGACCTACTGCCCGAGAGCCACGAGGAGCTAGCCGCCGACTTCGTCACCTGGAAGACCCGCGGCGGCGAGGATGCCGACCCGCTGTACACGGCGTTTAAACATCGCAATGCCGATTGGCTCGAGAAGTACTGTGTCTACATGGCCGTTAAGAAGCATTTTGAAGGCGAATCGCGTCACGATTGGCCGGCCGATGTCGCGCGCTACAACGAGCATCTGATTGACGACAAGCGTTTCCACGACGAGGCAGAGCTGCAGGCGTATATGCAGTATCGCTTTGACCTGGCCTGGTGCGAGCTCATGAACTATGCGCACAAGAAGGGTATCGAGGTTATCGGTGACATTCCAATGTATGTTTCGGACGATTCGGCCGATGCATGGAGCGAGCCCGAGAACTTCTGGCTGTCCGATACCGGCAAGGCAATTGAGATTTCCGGCGCTCCGCCCGACAATTTTGCGCCCGAGGGCCAGGTGTGGGGCAACCCGACGTTCCGCTGGGACCACATGAAGCAGAACGGCTATAGCTGGTGGATGGATCGCCTGCGTCGTGCGTTTTCGCTCTACGACCGTGTGCGCCTGGATCACTTCCTGGGCTTCCACAGCTACTTTAGTATCCCCGCGGGCAAGGCTTGCGCCGACGGTCGCTGGCTGGCGGGCCCGGGCAAGGACCTGTTCCAGACCGCCTACGACGAGCTGGGTCCGCTCAACTTTATCGCCGAGGACTTGGGCTATTTGACGCCTGGTGTTCGCGCCATGGCTTCGACCTGCGGCTTCCCCGGCATGGATGTGCTGGAGTTTAGCGACTACGACGTTCGTTGCGGTGTGCATCCCACGCCTGGCAAGATCCTGTACACCTCGACGCACGATACGTCGACGCTGGCCGGTTGGTGCACGCGTTCCTTTGCGGGCGGCGATGAAC